>JALVAD010000604.1 GCA_027011385.1 Saprospiraceae bacterium
ACAATATCTTCATGGGTAGTATCCATTTGGAAGAAATCCTTAAAAGAATCTAATTGAATAGATAATAGATCTGGATACTCTACTGGCATTTTAATTTTGCCAAAATTTACTCTTTCTTTCCTTAGAGCGACTGTTGAATCATTAAATGTCATTTCACAGAGAATTTAACTTAACTATAAACTTTTCATCAAAAAATTTATAGTAAAATGAGAAATCAAAAAAAATCATATATCAAACATTATTGATATATAGATAACACAAAAGCCTAGTCGGTTTTTGTTAACAAAAACCAACTAAGCTAATATTATTATATGTTAAATATAAAATATACTATCATCAGGTATTTAACCTAATCACAAATTATTTTAATTCAACAGTAGCACCTGCAGCCTCTAATGCAGCTTTAAGTGATTCAGCTTCGTCTTTAGCTACTCCTTCCTTGATTACTCCTGGAGCTCCGTCAACTAAATCTTTCGCATCTTTCAATCCGATTCCTAAAAGAGTTTTAACTTCTTTTACAACTTTAAGCTTACTTCCACCAGCTGATTCTAGAAATACATCAAATTCTGTTTTTTCTTCAGCAGCACCACCTTCTGCACCGGCAGGGGCAGCAGCAACTGCGACAGCTGCAGCAGCAGGTTCAATACCATACTCCTCTTTTAATATATCTGCTAATTCTTGTACATCTTTTACTGTCAAGTTTACTAATTCTTCTGCTATTGCTTTTAAATCCGCCATATCTTATGGTTTTAAAATTATTAAAAAAAAATTTATTTAATCTGCGTAAAACGCTTGGAAGCCAAAATTATTCAGCTCTTTCTTCAAGAGCTTTAAGTAGTCCTGTAATTGTATTTCCACCGGATTGTAATGATCCCAATACAGTCTTAAGAGGACTTTGTAACAATGAAATAATATCTCCAATGAGTTCTTCTTTTGATTTGATACTTTTAAGAGTATCCAATTGTTCATCTCCAATATATACTGAGCTATCAATATAGGCTGCTTTCAATATTGGTCTATCGTAATCTTTTCTAAACTCAGATATAATTCTTGCAGGCAAGTTTCCTGTTTCAGAAAACATAATGGCAGTAGGCCCTTTCAATGCCTCATATAAAGGCTCAAAACCTTTTTCTTCATCATTAGCCTCAAGTGCCAATCTTGCGAGTGTATTTTTTATTACTTTGAATTCAACATCTTTTTCATAACATATACCTCTTAGCTTATTGATTTGTTCAACAGTAAGCTTAGAAGAATCCGTTAAGTAAAAAACTGAACTATTAGCAAATTTATCAGTTAAAAATGATATAACTTGCGTTTTTTCCACTTTATTCATCTCAAATTATTTTTGAATTCTATTAATTATATGACTTAGTGTCAATTTTCACTCCAGGTCCCATAGTAGGTGCAACTGATACGCCTTTCATGTAAACTCCTTTTACTGAAGAAGGTTTCATCTTAACGATGGTATGTATCATTTCTTTTGCATTATCTACCAATTTATCAGCAGAAAATGAAACTCTACCAATAGAAGTGTGAATTAT
The DNA here is from genome assembly GCA_027011385.1 of Saprospiraceae bacterium. Taxonomy (GTDB): domain Bacteria; phylum Bacteroidota; class Bacteroidia; order Chitinophagales; family Saprospiraceae; genus JADJGA01. The sequence goes on from JALVAD010000604.1 coordinate 1,542, forward strand.
ACCAAATTTATCAACTCTAAATGCAACTTTACCTTTCTTTACCTCAGAAACAGCTTTACCTACATCCGGAGTAACTGTACCACTCTTGGGGTTTGGCATAAGACCTCTTGGTCCCAATACTCTACCCAATCTTCCAAGTTTAGCCATCGTCTGCGGCATTGCTACCACAACATCAAAGTCTAGCCAACCACCTTGAATTTTTTGTACCAAATCATCTAATCCTGCATAATCAGCACCGGCATCCAAAGCTTCCTGCTCTTTATCAGGAGTACATAATACCAATACCCTTTTAGTTTTTCCTGTACCGTGAGGTAATGTTACAGTTCCTCTGATACCTTGATCTGCTTTCCTTGGATCAACTCCAAGTCTTATATGCAAATCCACTGACGAGTCAAAATTTGCAATATTGACTTCTTTAGCTAAAGCCATTGCTTCATCGATAGAGTAGAATTTCTCCTTATCAACTTTAGCTATGGCCGCTTTCATTTTTTTTCCCATATCAAAATTTTTATAGGTTAATCGCTTACTAAGCTCCCTATGTTAACAATATATTATTCTTCCCAGGGAGCTTTCCCTGAAACTAATAATCCCATACTTCTTGCAGTTCCTGCTACAACCTTCATTGCTGATTCAATCTTGAATGCATTCAAATCCTCCATTTTACTTTCAGCAATTGCTTTTATTTGATCCCAAGTTACCTTCCCCACTTTAATTGTATTTGGTTCAGGAGAACCTTTTTTCAACTTAGCTGCTTCCAATAACTGGACAGCTGCTGGAGTTGTCTTTGTAACAAAGCTAAAAGATTTATCCTTAAATACGGAAATCACAACAGGCACAACTTGTCCCATTCTATCTTGTGTTGCAGCGTTAAAACGCTTACAAAATTCCATAATATTCACACCTTTAGCACCTAAAGCTGGTCCAACTGGAGGTGCAGGGTTAGCCTGTCCTCCTTTCACCTGTAATTTTATAAATCCATCAATTTCCTTTGCCATTATATTTAAATTTAAATTATTTTTAAGATTGCTTTTCTGCTTGCATAAAGTTAAGCTCTACCTCAGTCCCTCTACCAAAAATCTTAACCACCACTTTCAAGGTCTTACTTGACTCATTTACTTCTGTAATATCTCCGATAAAACCGTTAAATGGACCATCGATTATCTTAATTGTTTCTCCATTTAAGAAAGGCTCAATTAATTTTTCGCCTATATCTTGAGATTCATCAACTTTACCCAATAATCTATTAGCTTCAACATCTGTCATTGGTAATGGATGCTCTCTACCAAGAAAATGCATCACATTAGGCAAGTTTGTCATACCTCTCACTACTTCTCCTTTAAATCTCTCTGAATCAGCTTCTACAAGAATATATCCAGGAAGAATATTTCTCTCAATTATAACTTTTTTCCCACTTCTAATCTTATATACTTTTTCAGTAGGAACTACTATTTGTTTTACTACACTATCCCAACCTGACCTAGAAATTTCTAAATCTAATCTTTCTTTAATCTTCTTTTCTTTACCACTTATTACTCTAAGTGAATACCATTTGTATGCCATCTCAGTTATACGTTGATACCGTAAAATAGATTAGTTGATGATTTAGAAATCAAATCAATAATCAATACAATTAAAGTAAAAATAATAGATGCAATAATTACAATTTTTGTCGCTCCAAGCAATTCTGTTAAACTAGGCCAACTGACTTTGTTTATCAATTCATTGTAACTCTCCTTAAGATATAAACTAATATTATTCATTTTCTATAAATTTTTAGACAAAAAGAATCCATTTTTTGTCTCAATATTCAATTTTGCACGGGCAGTAGGACTTGAACCCACAGCCTACGGTTTTGGAGACCGTCGCTCTACCAGTTGAGCTATGCCCGTATATAACTATCTCAAACCTTAAAAATTCTTTAATCTCCAAACTTTAAAATATATCATTTTAAGCTAGAATTGAGCAGCCTATATTTAGACTGCTCAATAATAAACTTTAAAATATTATTTCAGAGATCTAGTCTAATATTTCTGTTACCTGACCAGCTCCAACTGTTCTTCCTCCTTCACGGATCGCAAACCTCAATCCTTTTTCCATAGCGATTGGCGTGATTAACTCTACTTCAAAAGTTACGTTATCACCAGGCATTACCATTTCTACATTTTCTGGTAATTTCACATCTCCGGTTACATCAGTTGTTCTGAAGTAAAATTGTGGTCTATATCCATTGAAGAATGGAGTGTGTCTACCACCCTCATCTTTACTCAATACATATACCTCAGCTTTAAATTTCTTATGAGGAGTAATTGATCCTGGTTTACATATAACTTGTCCTCTCTTTATGTGTTCTTTATCAATACCTCTCAACAATAACCCGGCATTATCTCCAGCTTCTCCTCTATCAAGAATTTTTCTGAACATTTCAACTCCCGTACATACGGTAGATAATGGCTTTTCACCTTCTTTCATCAAACCAATAATCTCCATTGGATCACCAATCTTAATAACACCTCTTTCGATTCTTCCTGTAGCAACAGTTCCTCTACCTGTAATAGAGAATACATCCTCAACAGGCATCAAGAAAGGCATATCAACGTCTCTTGTTGGCTCAGGAATCTGAGCATCACAAGCTTCCATCAAATCTTTTATTGATTGAACTGCATCAGCATCTCCTTCAAGAGCTTTAAGTGCAGAACCTTGAATAACTGCTGAATTATCACCATCAAAATCATATTGATCCAACAATTCTCTAACCTCCATTTCCACTAACTCTAACATCTCATCGTCATCAACAAGATCAGTCTTATTCATATAAACAACTATCTTAGGTACACCAACCTGCTTAGCTAACAATATGTGTTCTCTAGTTTGAGGCATAGGTCCATCAGTTGCAGCAACAACCAAAATAGCACCATCCATTTGAGCAGCACCGGTAACCATGTTTTTCACGTAATCCGCGTGACCCGGACAATCAACGTGAGCATAGTGCCTATTTTCTGTTTCATACTCTACGTGTGCTGTATTAATAGTAATACCCCTTTCTTTTTCTTCAGGAGCAGCATCAATAGAATCGTAATCTGTTTTTTGCGCAAGACCAGCGTCAGCTAATACGTATGTTATAGCGGCTGTCAATGTTGTCTTACCGTGATCAACGTGACCAATCGTTCCAATATTTACGTGTGGTTTTGACCGATCAAAAGTTTCTTTAGCCATTTCTTCAATTTTTTAACTAATTATTATAATAAATCCTTTTTTATAATGAGCCAATGAAGGGACTTGAACCCCCGACCCCTTCCTTACCATGGAAGTGCTCTACCAGCTGAGCTACATTGGCCTTTCTTCCAAAGTAATACAGTAAGAGGAAATATGAGCGGGCAACGAGACTCGAACTCGCGACCCTCAGCTTGGAAGGCTGATGCTCTACCAACTGAGCTACACCCGCTTTTAAAAAATCTCCCTCATCCTACATTCTAGGGGACATGTATCAATAGAAATATTCACTATCTCTAAATACACAATTCATTAGACTTTCAAACGTGGGGGTGATAGGAATCGAACCTATTCAGTCTGAGACACTGGATTTACAGTCCAGCCCGGCTCTCCAACTCCGGCGCACCCCCAATTTCAATCTACAATATTTCAAATAAAATCTCTTCTATCTTACTACAATTATAAATCGATAAAAGAGCCAATGAAGGGACTTGAACCCCTGACCGGCTGATTACAAATCAGCTGCTCTACCAGCTGAGCTACATTGGCCTAAAACATTTCAATTTTATAGCTTTATCAATCCTTATTTCAAAAGCG
>JALVAD010000605.1 GCA_027011385.1 Saprospiraceae bacterium
AAAAATCAATACTTATGAATAATGCGGGTTAATTTTCCAATACTTGATTGCATCATTTCTTGTTTTATTCGGATTATCTTTCATAAAATCTCTGATGTAAGTATTATACTCAAATTGCGGCGCTATTTTTTTAATGAAATTTGGGTCTTTTTTCAACTCTTGTTCTTTATACCACTCATTTATTAAATCGCCATATGTTTTCTTGCCTGTATTATATTTAAAATAGTCTAAAAGATGTATTGTGAAATGAAATTGATTACCAATTACAGATTGTAAAAATTCTTTTTTTTCTTTATATGTTCTGTATTCAATTCCAATAATAGTGTCTTTTGTTATTGGTTCTGTTGTTTTAGGTAATTTTGGTTTTCTTGTAGTTGCTATTTTTACGACTTTTCCAGTTTCAAGATATTCGGTTATTCTGTTTGCTATTTCAATTTTTCCACCACGACTACTAATTCCAATTTCTCTGCAAAAATCGACCAATTCAACTTTAAGCCAATAAAAATCCTTGAAATCTTTAATGCTAATGCTTTTGTTGAGATTTGGTCTTTTATTATACATATTCAACAGTTTATATTTCGTGTCGGGCTTGCAAACAACGGGAGTCTGCGCATTAACCCCAATTTTGCTGTCATTTTACTCTCTAATTATTTGAAATTCAGTTGTCATAAATTTCTATTTTTAGGTTTTTGCGTAGTCTGACGGATAATGATATGCAGCGTAGCCTGACTTAAGGCGGCTATGATTGCCATATCTAGTGTTATGTCTCGCTTTCTCGTTTATTAGTTTTGCATCGGTTTAATTAGCCGAATGATGCTGGTTCGAAAATTATTTCATTAAGTTTCCTCACTTGGCTAATTCATATTCCTTAATTAATGTTTCTGCTGAAATTCCTAAAGTCTTATTAAGTTTCCTAATCATCGATAAAGTTAATCTTCTTTTACGATTTAAAATTTCAGACGCTTTACTTTTTCCTCCAATAATTTCGCCAATATCCTTATTCCTTAAATTTGTCTGTTCCATTTTATATTTTAAATACTCAATAGGGTCTGGATTTGGAATTGTAGGTTCTGTTTCCAATTCATATTTTTCAATTAGTAACACAAGTAATTCAGCCTCGTCAAATGTTGAGTCTCCTTTTTTAGAGTCAAAGATTTCATCCAATCTATTTAAAGCCCTTTTGTAGTCTTTTTCGTTCTTAATAATTGTCCAATTCATAATTCTAAATTTTATTTGGGTTTATTTTATCATATTCATTATGAGTTCCAATAAACCTTATCCAAACAGTTTGAAGTTCAAAACTAATCTTCACAATCAATCGGTAATTATTTCCTTTAATATTAAAAATAAATCTATTATTTCCAATTGGTCTACACCTAGCGAAGTTATTTTTCACTTCCTGCGAAGAAAAGAAATCATTCTTTGAGATTTCCTTATACCAAATCAATAAAGATTGTTCACAATCCCTATGCTTTTCCCAAAACTCTCTTAATGTTCTTTTCGATATAATTCGCATTGTGCAAAGTTAAACTAAAGTTCTAACTTAGGGAACATTTATTAATAGTATTTAGTTCCCTATTCACTTTTAATTAATTAAAATCGTACAAAATTTAGGTTAGAATTTACAAAAGTGTTATTATCTGAACCTGATAATATAGGTTTTTAACCGTTATTTACAGATAGCTAAAGTTAATTTTAAAACAGATAAATATGCATTAAATTGATTTTATGAAAAAAATCGGCGCGACGCCTACGGCGTAATAAATAATAAGCACCAAGTATTTAATTTAAATATTATCAGAAGAACATTACTAATTTTCAGTCATAGTGAGACATAACTTACTTATATACTGAACAAATATAATTATTTTTTCGCATTTTTCAGTAATTCTGGGTAAAACTTCAAATTATATAGTTCAATACACATGTTCAGTAAAAGTTAAAACTACTCACAGGGTCTTCCAGAGCGGGATATGCGTTTCAGACCGCTCATTGATTTGTTTATTGTGCGTAGTTATTCCTTTTTAGCAACTAATGTTAATGCTCTTTCTTCTTCGATGATCTCTATTAGTTCAAAGTCTGTTAATTTTAAAAATAATAGTATTTCATCCTTTGTAAATGCTCTCAACGTTGTTACGTCATCAAATTCAGAAACTTTACCATTATGTTCTATGATGTACTTTGCTGACCAATCATAAGTCCAGCCGGTTTCAAGATTCTTTTGTAATTTGCTTATCCTTTGTATCTTTTTATTGTTATGTTCAACATTTTGTTCAAAATCATTGAAGTTATCAAATATTCCATTTGCTTCAAAAACCCCAAAAACAAATACCCCTTTATCTTTTAGTGATTTATGAACACCGGTAAAAGTATCAAAAACACCCTTATTCTCGATTATGTATGCGAGAGAACGCCCAGTTATTAAAACAGAATCAAATTGTTGATCAAATGATAAGTTTTGCATATCACCTTGTACAAATGTATCAGCATTAACTTCATTTCTGGCAATGTCCAACATTTCACTAAATAAATCCAAACCAAGATAGTCATATCCATTCCTTAAAAAACGGCGTGCAAGCATACCTGAACCACAACCAATTTCTAAGATTTTTTTGCAATTATTTTTCTTTAAAATTGAATCATAAAAAATATATTCCTTATCATAATCAAAGACATGTTGATACATCTCGTGATAAATATTGGCCATTTTTGAATACAATTTCGTCATTTTATTTCTTTTTTGCTATAACAACATTAAAATATGTTTTGGTTTTTGTATTAAAATCAACAAATGCAAGGAATTCTGTCTTTTTAAGAAGTTGAAATCCATTTGCTTCCATAAGTTCAAATATATATTTGTCAGTATGTCGGAATACCTTTATTCCAGATTGAAAATTCTGTTTCTCAAAAAGTCCGGCAATAGATGATTCTTTATATTCATGTTCTGCTTCTTGCATTCTTTCGTATGTAAACCCAAAACAACCATTCTTATCTAAAATCAAAGAGGTTTGTTTGAAAATATATTTTAAATCTCCAATAAGATGAAAAACGCCATGAGAAACTGCGTGGTCAAATCTTCTGTCTTCAAACCATATACGGTCTTTAGTCAAATCAATTTGTCGAAGACCTTCGGCAAGTCTTTTGTCTCGGCAAACTTTAATCATTTCCATTGAACCATCAATTCCATATATGGTTAATCCAAATTGTTTAAATGGTATTGAACTCAATCCAGTTCCAATTCCAATGTCTAGTATCGTTTGGTTTGATTTAATACACTCATACATCAATCCAAATAAAATATCTGTCCCAATCCAATGACAATTTTGGATATAATCATCATAGTTTTGAGCAAAATCATTTGCCGAATCTATTGTCGTTTTTGTATTCATATTTTGATTGGTCTCTATTTTATAATTCCAACTAATGTAAAATAATTATCATATTCTATTTCCCATGCATTGTTATTATATGTTAAATGAATAGAACTTACCTACATAACAAATGTAAATATTTAATCCACATTTTCCAATAATACTCGGGATAGATTCAAATTATCAGTACGACTCTATATTTTTCTTATGTTTCTCATTTACCTCCGCGGGAAATTATACTTCCATCACCGCTGTAAAACAAGCTTCCTCACCACCATCTTATCTCCGTCTTTTAAGCCAATCAAATAAGTCCCATCCGGCAGATTACTCAAATCCAAAGTGGTATGATTGCCATTTAATAATTGCTGAAAGACTACCTTGCCCTGCGTGTCTAAAACCTGGATAGAGGTATTTACATTTTCATGTACTACAAGTTCAATCCGCCCTGAAGTAGGATTCGGATAAATATTAAAATCCGTTTCTTCAAAATATACACTCGCAATATTGGAATAAGAAAAAGTACCATCGTAATCATATTGTTTGAGGCGGTAGTATAATGTTCCAATTCCGGGTTTCAAATCAACCATTTTATAAAAATGAGAAGACAGGGTATTACCTTTACCTTTCACTTTGCCAATGTCTTTCCATATATGGCCATCCATAGAACGTTGCACCATAAAATAATCATTGTTTTGTTCATTAGCACTTGTCCAATTTAACATCACATTGTTTTCAAGAGGAATAGCCCGCAATGGAGTTAAATACTCAATAGCAAGCGGATCTTGAAATTCATAAGCCCCAATATCCGGCATTCCAACAATGGGGTTTCCTGCAAAATCTGTAGCCAGACCCACATCTATTCCTGCGTTAATAGCAGGTGATGCTGCAGTCAATTTAAAGTCACTTGGTTCGGAGAAAGTACCCGAAGAATTTTCAAAAAGTGGGATGTCAAGCACACTATGAGGGTCAAAAGTGCAGCTATCCCATTGTAGTGCCTGCCATTGAGCGAAATTTCTCTCATTGATATAATCAGGCACATAAACCCAGTAAAACTTGGGACCATCTATATCGAAAAGATTGTAATCTGACCGAAGTGATATCGTATCAGCTCCACTAAACCAATGTATATGGTATAACCCGGCATTAGCAGATATATTATTTTTAAAATTAACTTTGGCTCCTTTACCTGCGTAATTTCTTCCTGAAGCAAAACTGCTTTCACATCCGTAAATCGTATTGTTATAACAATCCTGGACGTCTTCAAACTGCAAGCGAATCCCTACCTTGCAATTAACTACGATATTATTGTATATCTCAATTCCACTTTTATCTGAGAACGAGTTATTATTACATTGGGTTGCGATTCCATAACCTGTTGCGCTACCATCCGGATCACAATCCTTTATGAAATTGTACCTTATAACCATATTAGTAAGTCTTTGGTTGGTAAATGCATATAGCAATGGTCCGCTACCACAGCGTTCGATATAATTATCCTCAATAATCCAACCGGTTCCTCCCTGTAAACCAATAGCATGTTCATCTGAATTTTGCTGTTCTGGTAAAACTCCAATATCGTGAAAATGATTGTCTTTTATTACGATGTGATTAGCTCCTCCCTCATCAGAGTTGTCAATGCCATAAACCCCATTTCCACACCATCCGATATCACAATTAACCACTTCATTATAATCCTGTCCTTTCCAAAAACTTATACCATAATTTCTTTCCCACGCAATTTTACATCCGTCCCAGCGTAAGTGATGATGATTATATTGTGAAGGCAAGCCTGAAACAGCATAGAGCGTTAAATTTTTAAAGGTAATAAAATGCAATGGTGCAAAATTGTTTATGTATTTGTCCCAGTCGAAACTATAACCGAAAAAGTAAGAATAAACCCTGTGTGTTGGATTACCATTATCTGTCAAATGCACATAGAGGGAATCGTAAGGTGGTGGTAGGTACATTTTTCCAGGGGAGTTTTCTAAATCGGAATAATCATTGGCCACTCCGAGAATAATAGGGCTATTGGGGTCGGTAGTCTCTATATCCTGAAAATACCAGTTATAAGTATATGAGGCATGTAGTCCTATGCTCCATACATTATTTCCCCGATTGTTCCAATCCTCATAATCCATACGTGAGTGCCCCCAGATAATCCCGGAATCGCCCGGATAATCACCTCTGATAACAAGGTGGTGGAGGGAGTCTTGCCCTGATTTAATACCAATCTTTCCTTGAATGGCAATAAGGTTATAAGGCAGTGTGTCGTGAAAAACATGCCTTCCACAAATATAGATTTCATCAGTCGGACCAATAGTACCGTCTTGAAATTTTCCATTTAATACTTCCAGTCCATTCCATGCGTTATCATAGGAGGTGCCGTCCTCTGTCCCATACGTTTGTCCTGTGAAAGCAGGGCGGACATACCAAGTATTTTGGGCGAATAGCAATGCGTTTAGCATTAAAAATGTCGATAAAATAATTAGTTTTTTCATATTTTCACATTTATTTATATGATGATTTTTGTTATTATGTTAATATTTTTTTTTAAAAGTTCTGAATAGCTTTAGCTTTTATCGGGAAACTATATCCCAATCACCGCTGCAAAACAAGCTTCCTCGTCACCATTTTATCTCCCTGTTGTAAACTGATTAAGTAAGTACCATTAGGCAGATTACTCAAATCTATAGTTGTATGATTTCCATTGATTAATTGCTGAAAGATCATTTTCCCTAATGAGTTGAAAACCTGAATTTGAGTATTTGTATTTTCCGGTAATACTAGTTCAACTTGCCCCGTTGTCGGATTGGGGAATACCTTGAAGTCAATGTCTTCGCGTGTTTCAGAAATTGCCGTCACTACTTCGTTTGGTACTAGCATATTCTCAGGTGAATTGCTCAAATAGGGTGGAATATTTAAAAAATAAAAAGCATCCACCCAGAACAAATCTTGAATTTCCCAGACGGTATCTCTATCCATTTCATTAGTGACAGGAATCTTCAAAAAACCGAGTTCATCCACACCATGCTGAGTACCTTCTGTCTGCGATGGTGCTTTGATATTGAGGTATGCCCAGTCGTAATGAAGAAAGATTGTATCCACATCGGCAGGAACATAAAAATACATTGGCGTCCAGTCATTGAAAGTTAAAGGATGCTCTTCTGATGCTTCCAAGACAAAACGGTGTGGTGTGTCAAAGATGGGGAAATAAGTATTATAATCCCCATTGTTAAATTCCATTTGGTAAAGTCCGGGACTGATATCGAGGTTGTTTATCTCGTTGATGACATATTCTCCATCAAAATAATCTATCTCCAGTCTTTTATCAAAAATATAGTTTCCTGTCACCAGTTCTTTTACATAGCCTTCACCGATTTCCGATTCCCAATCAGGAGTGTAAATATTGGATTGTCGCATTTCGATATTGAGCGTTTCGTTGTTTTCCGAAAGGAAGTACCAATTGGAATGACCGGAAGGGCCTGCCGAAGCACTTTCGTCGAAGGCTTCGATTTTGGGCTCAATCAGGGATGGTGCTTTGTCGGGATAAAGCGGAACAAGATGGTTCGAATAACTACGTAAAAGAGATTCTTCGGGGTATTTTTGCAAATCATTGCTTAGCATAGTTTGTATTTCTGCACTCGTAAAATCCTCTCCATTGCTCATCCATAAAGTGGGATGGGTATCCATCTCGAAGAAATTCCAACCGTCCCATACATCGAAATTATATAAAAGCTGGTGCTCAAAAAGCAATCGCAACTGAAATGCCAAAAACTGAATGACGTGGCGACGGCGGATGCGATAACCATACTCTAATAATGGCAAAGCGGCCTGTTGCACCTTCAGGGTATCATTGGTTGGCGTGGCAACTTTTTCTGCCTCGTAAAATTCATGAAAAAGAATAGCATAATGAATGTAAGCGTACATATCCTCCACGCGCTTGTATTCCGGAGTACCCGACTGTACTAAATCGAATGCCTGCTGCACTAATTTCAGCCATCGGTTTATCTTGAGGCAGGTATTCTCTGAACGCAAGCGAGAAGGGTCATTTTCCCAGTTTTCGTACAATGCCTTCATCGGAGGACCTGCATTGCCAAAGGCTGATTCTATCCAATCGTTGTAGAGGCTGTCAGCATTAGCATTTATATACCATAGGAGTTTGCGAGCAATGTAATATGATGGTCCGCCCCGCATCCAATTGGCTTGTGACTCGGCAGAAAATGACCTTACGTTCCACTCATTATAAATAAACGGGAGGTGTTTTTTGATATATTTCAGTGATACTCTACCCTGACCTAGGGGTAATCCCATATCCCATTGGTATTCTCCCAAATAATCATAGATGCCAAAATTTTGAAGTCCGGCTTTTTTCCAGCCTTTTGCAATCTGATTGAAACTCCAATTGGTATTGTTGAATGCCAACGCCATTTGTCCGTATAGATTAGGAGAAACTCTTGTGTTGAGCGGTGGCACAAGATGCGATGGATAAATATAAATGGAAGCCTGAGCACCGGGAATGGATTGAGCTAAGCTATCCGCTACATAATTGGCTATATGTAATACCTGATCCGCTCCATTGCCTAGTGCCAATGCATTCGGATGATAGGATATGTCACTTCCGTCGTTAGGCTCAATAGTAATCATAAATTCCTTAGGATTTTCCTCCCTGTACATGTTCAGCCACTCAATTCGATTTTCGAGCATTAGTTGTGCAAGATTGAGATTGCTGTATTCGAGGTTGATACCATCTCCATTCGCACCGCTGTCAAGATACTCCTGCCAGGTATTAAGCGTGCCATCTTCTTTGGTGGCAAAATATTCTGGATGTGATTGGAAAGTATCGGGGTCAGCAGCTATGTCATCTTGATAGGAGTGCCCTACGGCAAAAGTTGCAGGATAAGCATTTCCCTGTTGAGTGATGATACTGCCCTGTTGTGTAGCCCGAAAAAAGAACTCCCGGTCTCTTGCATTTTTTGACAATACGGAATCATATCCATCGCCATCACCGTTGGAATACCAAAGGTTACGTGAAATAAAATCCGGTTCGTCAAATTTCTTCTTCGTGAATGCCCAGTTGGGATTATTGGGGATAATCGTCCAGTCAGGAGACGGTGTGAGGAATTTGCAACCCAACTGCTTGATAAAATCAAACATCCCGTGTTCGACACCGATTCGGTCATTGCCGACTATAAGCACCCGGTTGCTATTCACATCGGAGAGGAATGCTTCACCATTCATAGCAGATAAGGTAGCATCATCCGCAGTGGTTAGCACCGTCGTATTAGGGCGTATTGCCAATAAAATACCGCTGCCATTGAAGTTGCCCGAAGTATTCACAGAATAGGTTTTACCTTCGATTTGCTGTAAAAACCCTGCAAGTTCTTCTGCCAAATTGACCATATTTGTATCTGTGGCAGGTTGTATATATATATTCTTATCTGTAAGCTGCCCTAGTGCTTGGGAAGCAATAAACAGTAAGAAAAAGACCAAATTATTTATTTTTATTTTTAACATTTTAATTGTTTTTAATTGTTAGAAAATGATTTAAACTATAACCATTGCAAAGGCTCATTTCATTTTTTCGCAATGCGGTTGATTCTCCTTCTTATTGGCACATCTGCCCCCTCATCCATCCCGCAAAAGCACTGCGCTCCCCCTAATAATTTTTCTTCACTTTGTTACGAAAAATGAAAGGGGGAAGTAGCAACCCACGACTCATCTAAAAAGGAAATGCACCTCATTGCAATCAGTATTACTTTGTGATTACAAGCTTTTTTGCATCTGTCTTTTTACTTGTTTTCGCTATCACAAAATATGTCCCACTAATCATATCTAGAAGATCTATTCTTCTGTGGTTAAATCCCTTTTCGTTGCTGATATTCTCTACTTTAATTACTTTTCCATTGATATCTGTAATAATGACTTGGGCATTATTGTTTGTGTTAGTATTGAATTCTATATTTATATAATCTGATGCCGGATTTGGATAAATATTCATTTCAAATAAATCAACTTCAACAGGAGGGGAAGTTGAATTCACAAAAGATGTATTTATCGGTAAAATATTTATAGTATAATCTTCTACCTCTCCATATTCAAAATATTCACAGGGAGAAGGAAATGTTTCATAGGACATTGACACTCTCAATCGTGTTTTTCCGGTTAAAACATCAGAAGGAATCGTAAAATTTCCGCCAATATTTTCACCGGATGAATTTGGTGAAATAAAAACTTTTTCCATTTCATCATCAAAATCTCCGTCTCTATTATAATCAATCCATATTGTTACATTTTCTTCATAAATATCAAAAGAAAAACCGGGAAAAAGTACAAATTCTACGTTTTGTCCCTGTGAAACAACAGCTGTAATACCCGTATAATCTCCATATCCCCAATCATTACCACTAATATATTGAATTCCATTGAGTTCAAATGCCTCTATCCATTCATAATATGCCTCTTCTCCCTTTGAATTACAATATTCAATAGAAGTTGTATCGCTATTGCCACATCTTGATAAATTATCAAGGAGTACTTGATATTTTGGAGCAATATTATTGTAAGGGGCATTTTGTGTAAACTGATTTTCCAAAGATCCCCAAGAACCATATTTTCCATTTTTAGGACTCACCAAAACATGATGGATGAATAGCATTTCATTAGGAGTAAGAGAACTAAGTGAATCCAATAGTTCCACATAAGCATCATACATGCGTGAATCTGTTTGTGCTTCTACCAATAGATGATTATAGGGTTGTTCTGTACCGAAAGGTTCGGGTGTAAAGTGTTGCCCTCCTTCATAAAAAAGCAATTTTTTGTCTTTTTCTATCGCAAGATTGGCATATTTTCTAAAGCTTTTGAAATAAGCATTTTCATCATCATAATTTATACCACGAGTTGCCGCAAATAAATCATCTAAAGTTGAATTGCCATTCAATTGGCTGCAATCTACTCCGATATAGGTGGCTATTGAGATGGCATCTACATATTGTGCTGTTCCCTCCGCTTCCATTTGTACAAATTGGCGGTCTCCGATATCAAACCAAGCACCTTGTGAAGCCAATACTCTGGTAACTCTATCGGGCGCATCACCAAATGCCTCCGTCCATGTCCTCAATGCCCAGCCTATTTTTCCAACTGTGCGCTCCGGCCAAGGAAGAGATTGGTCGCCTATGCTATCTAGATAACTTGTTTGGTCAAACATCCAATTCCATACTTCATTTGAATATTCAATGTATATTTTTAAATTAGGATTGAGGTTATTTTTAATCAGATTCGCAAGTTGAATGATATAATTTTCATCTGCAAGATGAGGGATATTTATCCAAGCATCTGATTGTGTCTCATTACAAAGTTGAATCATCCATTCATAAGGAACGCCATGACTATCTTCTGAACCATAAGTATAAAAATTCACGGGTGTCCGATCGCTCCATTTACTTACTGTCGAACTATTAGTATTCCCGAATTCCATAAAGCGGATAGTTTGGAAAGGAGCTAATTTATCCCTCCATGAACTTGTCCAAGGTTGCGTTTGATAAGTGGACTCTGTACCCGGCAATAATACTCTGATATTGCGCACATGATTGCCCAAAGTGGAGCTGTTGATGGCCAACTGGAGAAAGTCAGCATATTCTATAGTAGGATCAAAACTATACTCTATTCTGCCCGGCACATCGGAAATAATCGAAGTGACACCCCCTCCTGATATATCAATATCACCTTCTCCTTCATACAGTATCACATAATTGCCTGCCGGCATGGTGTTGGCTGCTGACCAATGCGTGAATACAATTTGATCGGCTTCTGCATTTGGGTCATCTACTGTTACCGGAATTTGCAAAGGATATCCGTTTTCATCTAATGGAATTTGACTGAGGAATCCGGTATTCCATTCATTTTGTCCGCCCTCTACATATATTGCATTCGTGGTTTGCCAATTGTTTGCATTTTTCATAATATTGACAAAAGGATAGGAAGAGCCATAATAACTCGGTGGAAATATTTGCATACCGATTTGCAGACATCCGTTTTCTTGTGAGAAAAGTGAAAAGGACAAAAAAACTAATACTACTATAATTGATTTTTTCATAATTATTTTTTTTAAAAGTTATATAAAAAATTTCTTGTGATATAAACTTGATACGGTCAAGAATTTTTTTACCCTACTTTTTATTTGTTTTAAATTATAGAACCCACCTCAATCCTCCCTTACAAGGGAGGAAGTTGCAACCCCCAGTGAAATACTTTGTTGATTTCACAGGGTAAACCGCAAAAGCACCGCTTTTTCCACAAAAAAATACCATTTAGTTATAAAACAAATTGATTTTCAAATAGCTATTTCTATTAATCAAGCACCTCCACTTCTCCCTTCCCTTTGTGAGGGAAGGGCTGGGGATGGGTGCTAAAACCGGAATCAATTCTCTAATGAGAAAGCTTTCGTTATTACACTTATTAAAAGATGTGACATAACGAAGGCCCTTACAAGGGAGGAAGATGCAACCCCCAGTGAAATACTTCGTTGATTTCACGGGGTAAACCGCAAAAGCATATGACTTGTCCTGAAAAAAGTTTCTTTTGAAATTCAATTTATTGTCCTTATATTTGCAAAAAAAATATATGTCGAATAAGCATCAGGATATTTGTAAAGAAACTGTATATAAAACGGTTTTTCAACAATATGCTAGAAGTATTCGCAATTATTTATTGGCAAAATGTGGCGATGTCTCTTTGTCGGAGGATGTTGTGCAAGAAGTGTTTTTAAAGCTTTGGCAAAAATGCGCAGATATTCGTTTTGCAACGGTAAAAGCTTTTTTGTATCGCGTTGCAGATAATATCCTAACAGACCAATTCAGACATAAAAAAGTCGTTTTAGTACATCGCCAAAAACTTAGTATCAATACTGTCAATGATCAGACACCACAATTTCAATTGGAAGAAAAGGAGTTTAAAGAAAAGTTGGACTATATTATCAATTCTATGCCGGAAAAAAGCAGAGTGGTTTTTTTGATGAACAGAATTGAAAAATTGAAATACAGGGAAATTGCAGAGCGTCTTGGTTTAAGTCAAAAGGCTGTAGAAAAAAGGATGGGAATTGCATTGGATATTTTCAGAAAAGGAATTGCAGAAAAATAAATTTTGATAAAAAAATAGGGTAAAAATTCAGATAAACGTATTACCAAAAGATGGAAGATTCAAATAAACATATTTTATTGGCAAAATGGCTTGAAGGAAATCTAACTGACGAAGAAGTCAAAGATTTGAAAAAAGATATAGATTTAAATAGCCTAAAGACTGCTATTAAAAGAGTGGATAATTATGATTTCCCTGCTTTTGATGAAAATGCTTTGTTCGAAAGTATTAAGGACAAAGTTCCTGCAAAAACAACAAAAGTTCGCAATATTATTCCGTTATGGATAAAAGCTGTCGCTGCCGTATTTATCATCGTTTTGGCTAGTATGTGGTGGTATATTGACACGGGGACTACGGTTATAGCTTCTAATGGTGAAATCAAAACAGTAATTCTACCCAATCAATCGGAAGTATTACTCAATGCCGGTTCAAAATTGACTTATTACACTAAAAATTGGAAGAAATATCGCCGTATGAAACTTGATGGTGAAGCTTTCTTCAAAGTCAGCAAAGGTAAACCATTCAAGATAGAAACCCCCAATGGTACAGTTGAAGTACTTGGCACACAATTCAAAGTATTTGATAGAGATAATCTTTTTGAAGTCATTTGCTATAAGGGAAAAGTAAGAGTCGAAACGAAATCAGGGAATTTAGAGGAAATACTTACCAAGGGCAAAGGGGTAAAAGTACTTAATAACAGGATTGTGAAAATAGAAGAAAAAAATACAAAACCCCGATGGATAGAGGGAATATCCACCTTTGCCAAGGCGTCTTTAAAAGAAGTTTTTGATGAATTTGAAAGACAATTTGATGTAGAAATTGAAATAGATGATGTTGACTTAAAGAGAAGATTTTCGGGACAGTTTCAACATAATGATATCAATATCGCTATCCAAGAAATTTGTGCCTCAATGAATTTGAAATATCAAATCATTCCAAACGAGAAAAAAATAATCATTACAAAAAGCAAATAATAATTAAAAACCGCTATCATCCCACTTTTTTGCCTAAATTTGTAGTATAAAAATGAGGGCAGATGAAAGTTTTTTTGGTGAGTACCAATACACGTTGTTTTACTCGCATATTGTTTTTTATAATTTTTACAGCTTTATTTTGGCTGACTTTACCGGCTCAGTCAGTTGATAAAAGTATATCTGTTTATAAAAATGCCCCTTTGGAAGATATCTTGAATGACTGGCAGGCAAAAGAAGAGATTTCTTTTTCTTATGATTATGATTTAATCAAAAAATATACTCTCTCAGGTAATTTTTCAAACTTGTCAATAAAAGAAAGACTGATAAAAGCTCTTCGATTTTCAGATTTGGAATTTGAATTGATTTCCGGCAATAATTATATTATAAAGAAGAAATCCGGAGAATTTTATACGTCGTTTAAGTACAAAATATGTGGAACAGTGATTGATAGCAAAACACTAAAACCTCTTCCTTTTACAAATATACAACTCAAAGATACGGATATTGGAATGTTGACGGATTCAAACGGTTATTTTTCAATTCAAGCACCTTTTGTGAGTAATGATACAATTTTAATTGGGTTTATTGGATATAAAAACAATTTTATAAATGTCGGGAAATTTAAAAATCGACCTTGCCAAAAAATTGAATTGAATATGTATTCCACCAAACTCAATGAAATAATAATTCGGGATAGGTTTTTCAATGATGTTGAAAACAATACCTTTTTATCTACTGAAAATGTGAGTTCAACCTCATTTTATATAAAAGATATTGAAGATATCGGTAGTTTTGCGGAAAAAGATGTTTTGCAAATAGCCCAATTGCTGCCTAGTGTATCTTCTACAGATGAATCGGCTTCTAAAATCCATATCAGAGGCGGTAATTCAGGACAAACACTGGTTTTGTACGATGATATTACACTTTATCATCAAGGTCATTTTTTTGGAAAAATTTCGTCAATAAATCCCAATGCTGTTGAAAAGGTAAACATTTCTAAAGAAGGTTATTCTTCATCTTATGGTAGCAGAGTGTCCGGTGTTGTTGATATCAAGGGGAAACAAAAAATTCCTTTATCCAAGTCATTGAAAATTGAAGGGAGTCTTTTGTCTGGAAATATCAATTTGGAACTTCCTTTATTTGATAATAAATTTGCTGCTTTTGTCAATTATCGTCGTTCATTTACCGACTTTTATCATCCTCTTGCTTTTGTCAATAATTTTGATCAGATTTTTCAAAATTCTGTAATCACAAGTGACAAGGATTATATCAAAAAAAATGGGTTAGACACTTTGGTTTCAACTACATCCAAAACTTCTTTTTATGATTTGAACACCAAATTTATATGGCAACCGAGTCAAAATGATAAGGTTACTTTCAGTTATTTAATTACTAAGGATTTTTTACAGTATTCTTATGACCAAGATAAAGCAATTTTTGAGGAAAGTATATTGAAAATTAAAAATAATGGTCTTAATACCAATTGGAAACACAATTGGAATAAAAATATTAATTCAAATATAGGGTTTTCAATGTCTGGTTATGAGAATTCTTATCAATTCAAAGATCATCAATCAATTGATTCTTCTTCTATACTAATTAAAAATTACAACTCATTGAAAGATTATTCTTTCGAATTATCAAATAGTATTCTGAAAGAAGATCAATTTTTCTCCGTTGGCTACCAACTGAATACTATAAATGAAAAAGCTACTGTGTTCAAAAGGGATGGAAATTTTCCTGAAAAAATATTAAATGATAGTATCAATGGCGTCACAAATACAGTATTTACTGATTATCGCCTGGATCTTGACAGGATAGATTTTAATTTTGGTATGCGGCTAAACCATTATAATCTTACTAAAAAATTATATTTTGAACCTCGTTTTTTAGTTAAGGTTTATCCCTTTAAAAATTTTTCATACAAACTTGCTGGAGGGATTTATTACCAAATGATTAATCAAATTGTAGAAATTAACAATTTTAATGCAGAAGATAATCTGTGGATTTTATCTAGAAATAGTGATAAAAGGGATTTGTTCTCTACGGTGAAAAACACACAATATTCAATGGGAATAGCATTCAAATTGTTATCCTGGAATTTTGATTTTACATATTTCGATAGATTTTATAAAGGAATTACATCAAGAACATTACGGTTTGATACAAAGGATTTTCCTTTTTATTCCGGCAATATGTCCTCAAACGGTTTGGAAATCGGTATTCAAAAGCGAACTAAATACTACTATACCATTATCGGATACTCGTGGAAAGAAGTGAAATACGAATTTGATTACCCTGAATATCCTGTTAGTGCTTCTTATAACAAAAAGCACTCATTGGATATTTTGCAAGGAGTGGAGTATAAAGGGTTTATGCTTTCCGCTACTTTCAAATATGGCTCGGGAATGCCTTTCACGCCTGTCGATAGTATTGGTTCGGATTATTCAGATCCTGAAAATCCGGGATTTTGGATAGAATATAAAAGCTTTAATAGCAAGTTTCTTTCGCCTTATTACCGGGTGGATTTGGCATTGTCGAAAAAATTTCAATTTAAGAATTTTTATGGTAAATTGAAATTATCCGTTCTCAATGTTTTCAATCACAAAAACCATTTGCAACGTTACTACCGGCTAGACTATATCAATGATACTGATAAACCTTCATTGATTGAATCGAATCGCTTCGGCTTGCCTTTGACGCCAAATATAGGATTGATATTGTCACTGGGAAAAAGATGAAAAATATTGAAATTAGATAAACAATAACTTTTTATTGAGTTTTGTTATTCATCATTGATGCTACCGCTTGTGAAACTTTCGTTATTTGTACCTCTTCATAAATTTTTCGGCTTTCTTTCTTGTTGAATTTCTAGTACTTATAAGGGTATCCGATGCGTTTTTATGCGATATTTATTTCGATATTTGGTTATATTATCATCCATTACCTCGTAGGAATAAAAGTTTCTAAAGCTGTTTATTGCCTAATCTCCTTGTTATTTCTCCACTTTCTCAATTGTTTCTGTTACAATTTTTGTCATAATCTCTGTTACCATTTTTGACATTGGAACAATATCCAATTCAGGAAACATCATACTAACCATCCACGGTTTCATTTTCATAAAACGTAAATTTGTTTTCCCATTTTCTCTTGTAACTATTATACTCTTAGGCATCATAACCCCCATATCAAAACTCATACTGGTTAAAGCTTTATGTGATTTTGGAGCATTACATATTTGAATGATTCTATACTCAAAGTCATCTGCTATTGGTAAATTCTTTTTCGTATAAGTCTCTTTCATATCGTGAACTGTAACAACTGCAAATTTGTTGTCTTTTACGACCTCTGTTAACGTTTCAATTATATTCTCATAAGGAGCATCAGTTGTATATTTTTCAACAATATCTCCCATTAACCATTTTGATAACATTTTTTTTATCATTGTTTATCCTTTTTATTATTAATTATTATAAATATTTTTCGTAGTATGCCTAAGAACGCACTACAACTATATAATCTGAGACGCAAATTTATTATTTATTCAGCAATTTTAAACAAACCATGGGATAAATTCATGTTATCAAGAGGGCGTTTAATTTATTTTAATACTTAGGTTTCATTTATTACATCTTCATATTTTAGAATATCAATTAATGG
>JALVAD010000606.1 GCA_027011385.1 Saprospiraceae bacterium
CTATAATTCTAATAAATATATTAATTTCGCAATAAATACATAACAACAAATTATCTTTAACAATGGCAAACAAGCAAAAAATTATATACTTGATATTAATAGTTTTTAATCTTAACATAGCAAACGCTCAGACAAAGGCTTTGTATGTTAATGATTTGAAACATATTATTGGTGACTACTACAAAGAGAATAAACTTTTGCAATTTGCCAAAGATAGTGGATATAATTACCTAGCTTGCTATAATATTCATTATATCCACAAACATATATTTGACATTACTAATCCTGTAACAGCAAAACCCCTGCATGATTTTATTGTAAAAGCAAAAAACAATTTTGGTATAGCTAAAGTTGGGGCAATTGGTGAAACATATGCTCCATTTGAAGTATTTCAAGATTATAACTTGGATAATATTAATGAACCCGATGCTAGATTCGATATATTCAATATGGAATTTGAATTTTGGAATCAAACAACTATTGATAATTATTATTGTGATGATTATTTAACCGACAATGGCTTCACCTGTGATACAGCAGGAGCTTTTGCATTTATCTTGCCCGAATTATGCAAATTGGATTCAATGTGTGATGAATATAATTGGCTGAATTCCGAAATTTACATCGGTCATCCCACAGATATGCAATGTGCAAAACTAGCTAAATGCGTTGACCGTATATTGGTACATTATTATCGTAGTTCCGATGTATATAACAATGGCAACTCTATCTATAATTACAAGAAACAACGTATTCCGGCTCTTACCGATTCCCTAGATTTCACGCACGTAATGCCGATATTCAGCGGTGAAAATAGTTTTATGGGGAATTGGCTCAATACTCATCCTGAAAGTCAAGCATACGATACCTGGATACACGGAAAAAATGCATTTGCTGATGAAACAGGAGCATGGAAAAACAAAATAAATATTGATGGCTATATTTGGTTTAAATATACTGCAATGTGCGATACAACTCCACCTCCTCCACCTGCTATGACGGGAAAAATTGCTTTTCACAATTACACGTCTTATGCAGTGGGAGACGGACAATTAAATATATATGACTTTGACAACAACAGCTTAACAAATATAAGTTCTTCATGGTCAGGAATTGTAAATACAATCAATCCGCACTTTTCTCCTGATGGTCGTAAGCTTACTTTTATGGGCTGGAATCAAGGGACAACGGATTGGGATATCTTTATTTATGATATTGAATCCGGCAACACTCCCGTCAACCTTACACATTTAAGAGGTAATAGAGATGAAGACCCAAAATTTGCTCCTGATGGTAAAAAAATTATCTACAAAGAAAGATATTGGGACAGTGGAAGCTTTAAATACAGATTTCAGGAAATGGATTTGAATGGAAACATTGTGAATACAATTACACCTCCGGGAAACCAAGAAGTCTCAATGCCGTTTTACCAACCGAATAATAATAAAGTATTCTATGCAAAAGGTGCAGGATCATCATCGGCAATTTACTCAATAAAACCCGATGGTTCAAGCGATTTAGCCCTTCACGATTCTTCTTCAATCCAACAATATTATCCATCAACAATAAACGATAATAAATATATCTATACTCGATGGTTAAATGCCAATAGACAAATAGATCAGCTTTATTTGGACGTTGATAACGAAACTACAAAAATCAGTTTTGTTGATACTTTTGATTATTCCGATGCTTTTTTCATAAAAGACAATCTAGTTTTGTTCTCCAGTACTCGTCCGGGTGGAAAAGGAGGCTATGACCTTTATATTGGAGATATAGAAACAGGAGATGTCTGGTCAATGGAAAAATATTTGCCGGGAATCAATACATCAAAAGAAGAATTGGGAGCGTGCTATATCTTAGTTAAAAAGAAAAAACCGGTATCCCTGGATTATATAGCAGTTGATAATATCGGGTATAGACCAAATGATGGTAAAATTGCGATTTTACGAAACCCAATTACCGGATTTGACTCCAATAATTCTTATTCACCGGGAGCAACATATAGTCTTAAAAATCTTTCTGATAGTTCTGTTGTTTTGTCTATAACACCAACGACTTGGAAAAACGGTATCGAGCATGACCAATCGGGTGATAAAGTATGGTGGTTGGACTTTAGTTCTTTCGATACTCCGGGAGAATATTTCATCACGGAAACAGGAAAAGATACGGGTTCATACGCTTTTACCATAAATGAAAATGTCTATGAAGATATTCTAAAGGAAGCATTTAGAACTTTCTATTATCAGCGATGTGGTATCGCTAAGAAGATACCGTTTGCTGACTCAAGATGGACAGATAAAGCTTGCCACTTGGAAACTGAACAAGATTTGGATTGTAGGCTGGTTACTAATCCTGTCCCTTCGACTTCAAAAGATTTATCAGGTGGCTGGCATGATGCAGGTGATTACAACAAATATATCAATTATATAGATGTAGCTTTCCACGATTTGCTTTCAGCTTATGAAGAAAATCCAAAAATATGGGGAGATGATATGCAAATTCCGGAATCGGGAAATGGTATTCCTGATCTTTTGGACGAAATAAAATGGGGACTAGAATGGCTTTTGAAAATGCAAGAAAGTAATGGAGCGATAATTCACAAATTATCTGTCACTCAGTGGGGTGATGATGCATCTCCACCAAGCAATGAAAAACTTGTAAGGCGATATAGCGCAACATCTCATTCAGCTACAATTAATGCTTGTGGAGTTTTCGCTCATGCGGCGATTGTTTTTAAATCTATTCCTGACAATAGATTTAAAGCATTTGGAGATACTCTTAAAAATGCCGCTTTAAGTGCTTGGAATTGGATTGACACTAACCAAAGTACAATCGCAGACACTTTTGATAACACAGGCTTTTTAACTCCTGCTGTCGAAGACAGCCTATATACAAAAGAATCAAATATTACTGCTGCATCTGCTTATCTATTGGTTTTAACAGGAGATACTAATTACAGAAATTATTTTGATGCTCATTATCGAAACACCCATTTGTTTCAATGGGAATATATCTCCAATTGGGATAAAGATCCGGAAATAAATGCTGCTCTTTTGTATTATGGCATTTCTCCTCTTTCTACACAAATAGTGGTTGACAGCATCAAAAACACTTATTATAATTCTATGACGAGCATCTACAATACATACTCTCCTATCAATAACTACAATGACAGTACCGATGCTTATAGAGCATATCTCGAAGATTACACCTGGGGAAGTAATGCGACAAAAGGATACGGAGGTTCTCATTTTTCCAACCTTTGGGAATATGGTATCGATGTAGCTAATACATCAAAACATAAGGATGCAGCACTAGGATATGTTCATTATTTTCATGGTACAAATCCTTTAAGACAATTGTATTTTTCGAATTTATCTTCAATCGGAGGGGAAAATTCGGTTCCTGAGTTTTATCATGAATGGTTTGCTGATGGCACAGGATATGACAATACAGATAGTTGCCTGATCGGTGGTGCACCCGGTTTTCTAACAGGAGGAGCAAATCCTCAATATGATTCTCCGGGTGCCGGTACAATTGAGCCTCCGGAAAATCAGCCGGATCAAAAAGCATATAAAAATTGGAATACGGTGGACGACAATTCTTGGGAAATAACCGAAAATCAAGACAGGTATCAAAGCGCATATATCAAACTTCTTTCGCAGTTTGTTTCAAGCAATAATTCGCCTTTAGCTGAGGAATATTTTGTCTCAACAAATGGAGACAATAGTAATCCGGGCACTCTACAACAGCCTTGGCAAGATATTGATTATGCCTGTAACAACGCTACAAAAGGAAGTACTATCAATGTATTACAAGGAACTTATCATGAGCAAATAGATGTTGGTGTTGATAGTATCTATGTTCACAATTATATCGGTCAAGCTGTGATAATTGACGGAAGCAATATTACATCCGGTGCAATATTGGAAATTTCAAATAAGAAGGGCGTCACTTTTGACGGATTTGAACTTCAGAATAATATTCACAATGATGCTCAAGGTATTTTAATTACAGGAAAATCTGAAAATATCACTATAAAAAATTGCAAAATTCACGACATTCATTTTTCAAGTAACCCTAATGATCCTGCGGATGAGAATAAAAATGCACAGGCTTTGATAGTGTATGGAGATTCTACAACTTCTATGAAAAACATAACTATCGACAACAATGAAATATATGATTGTCGCCTCGGTTATAGCGAAGGACTCGCGATTAATGGAAATGTCGATACTTTTACAATAATCAGAAATAAAGTTCACGATCTCACAAATATCGGAATCGTGATGATAGGTCATGAAGAGACATGTTCCACCCCTGCTTTGGATCAAGCAAGAAATGGTGTTTGCAAAGAGAATATCACTTATAAGTGCAACTCTCCATACGCAGCAAATGCAGGAATATATATTGACGGAGCAAAAGACACAAAAATCGAGCAAAATACTTGCTATCGCAACATTTGGGGAATTGAAATAGGTTGTGAACACCCGGGCAAAAGCTCTTCGAATATAGATGTATTTAACAATGTTGTTTATCGCAATTCAAAATCGGGAATTGCAGTTGGAGGATATGATTATCCCGGTGGATCAGGAAAAGTAACAGATGTGAATATATATAATAATACTTTGTTTGATAATGATACATTGACCGGACCGGATAGCTATGACCCAGAAATAAATATATCGTATGCAGAAAATTGCAATATCAAAAATAATATCATTTACAGCACTAATTCTTACAAACTAGTAATAATACAAAATTCGAATGTTGCTCCTGTTAATGTTACATTAGACAGTAATATTTATTACCATTCAGCAGGTAATGCCAATGTTGAATTTGAATGGCAAACAACGCCATATATAGGTTTCAGTGCTTGGCAATCAGGAACAGGACAGGATGCAAATACAATCTTTAACAATCCTGATTTTATTGATATTTCTACATTTCCTCCGGATTTGCATTTGACAAGCTCATCACCTGCTATCGAATCAGGGCAAAATCAAGGATTAACTGTTGACAGGGATAGTGTTCCTAGACCATTATTAGCCAAAATTGATAAGGGAGCATACGAATATGGCATTTACTGGAATGGAAAAATCAATAATGATTGGCATACTTCCGGAAATTGGTCAAATAATCTCGTACCGCAATCAACAGATGCCGTGACGATTCCATCTAAGGTTTTTTACATTTATCATCCCGAAGTCAATGCAAATGCTATTATGAAGAAATTATTTTTACACAGGAACTCTAAACTTATTATTAAGGACGGGAAAAATCTAAATGTTGTGGAATAATTGTAATAC
>JALVAD010000607.1 GCA_027011385.1 Saprospiraceae bacterium
CCCTTACTTTATTCTTATGATCCATCGATAATTTATACCATACTCCCCTGTCTTTATACCATAAATAATCACCTGATTTGTACATGATTGAATCTTTGTATTCTTTAAAAAAGAACTTTTTATGTATTAAATCAAACAGATTATATTTATTTTCTTCATTCTTACTTGACACATATCCTTTGTCGTATTGTGTAAAGTACTTTTTATTCGTCACTTTAATCCCTTTTTGCATTTTTCTGTTCATCAGATACCATCCTTTATCATCCCGTACCAAAAGAGTATTGTAATATTTAATAAACCTATAACCTGTAAAATTTGTCTTAGTCCGAATTCCATCTCTTTCAATCAAAATTTCACCTATTTTGTTTTTTAAAATTCTATAGTCAGGTGATATGCTATCAGATCTTACAATTTCCTCGTTCAATTTTTTACGGATTTTCTTCGTGCAGCTAAACTTCTTTTTTAAATCCTTATACCGATTAAATATTTTACAGCAGGAATAATCATTCGAAAAATTTTCTAAATTAACCGGAATAATGTTACCAAATGTGTCAATAAAAATTTCCTTTTTTTTATGATACAATAACAAATCTTTACACCCTTTGATTTTGTGATAATCATCATAACTATCTAACCAAATTTCATTTTTGCGTTTATCAATAACAATAGAATCTTTAGCCCAAATTGATTTCTTATTAATAACTAATGAACCAATGCTTTCAAATACAATAAATTTCCATTTATATTTTTTATCATTCCTATCCCAAGGTAAAGGACGTGGAAATTTTTCAAATTTAAAATTGGAATTAAAAAGATACCATTCAAGATCTTTTTCTACAAAAATGGAATCATTATAAACTTTAGCAAAATCAAATTGCAATCCGGTATCTTTACCGGAAGAGAGATTTAAAAATCCGAATTTCCTTCTCATACTACGTCCAGAAAAAATGTTCCCTCTATTATCAACATTTGAAGAATAATAAAAAATTGAATCTTGGTAAATATCTCCCTCAGCATCATAATCAAACTCTTTTAATACTTTATTTTTAAAAGCATTATAGACAGCTGTTTTATATGTAAATTTAATAAAAGCTTTAGTTGCTCCTTGGTAACCTAAAGAGCTTAATCTATCTTGCCCAATCAACAAATGATTGAAAAGAATAAGAAGTAACATAAAGAGATTTGATATCGTTTTAAATTTATTCATATTATAATATATTTTAGAAAGGTGATACTTCGGCATAAATTTCTCTAATCTGCAAATTCCTACTAAAAAATAGAAATTAAACTACCCTTATTCTGCAATGCAATGATTTTTGCAGCTATACTAACCGCTATTTCAGCGGGGGTCTTGCTTCCGATATCCAAACCAACAGGTGCATCAACTTTTGCTAATTCTTCTTTGTCGATTCCTTCTTTTGCAAATGCATTGAACATTTTCCTTACTTTGGATTTGCTTCCTAATAAACCGATATACTTATAGTCTTTTATAAATAATTTAGACAAGACCAATTTATCTACTTGATGCCCATGTGTCAAAATCACAATATATGTATTGTTTCCCTCCGGTATAAAATCTGTAATATTATTATAGTCAACTAAAAGTTTATTGTCGGCAAAAGAATTGTTTTCAAACGTATTTATATTCTCCCTGTTTTCAAAAACTGTTATTTCAAAGTCCAGCATAGAGAAAAGTTGAGATGTAGCAAGTCCTACATGCCCTCCCCCAATGAGAAATATTTTTGATTTCCTGTTTACATTTTCGGCATAGTACCACTCTTCATATTTTTCAAAGATAAAATCGTCTTTCAATATCGCTTTTTCATCAAAAACAAACTCGTCTTTTGTGATTTTCAACACACCTTTTTTTTGCAAAACAATATCCTCAATCGTGCTCAAGTTTTCGCTACCTATTGGATAAAAAAGCACCAATTGCTCTCCTGCACATACCATTCCCGAACTGTCTTCTGCATCTTCCCTGTGTACTTGATTGACCAAAAAAGGTTTGAAATCGTCTTTTTGCAATAAGTCCTTTGCTTTTTCGACCATTTGGAACTCAGTCCTACCTCCTCCAATCGATCCGTATAAAGTCCCGTCCTCGCAAACCAGCATTTTGAATCCCTGCTTACCGGGTGAACTACCCTTGTGAGAACATACCAAAAGCAAAATTACCCTCTTGTGATCCCTTAATTTTTCAATTATCTTACTCCAAATTTCCATAAATTATTTTTTATCAAACAGCAGTAAGATACAGCTATTCATATAAGCTCAATAATACTTTTTCCGGAGTCATCGGAGCATTAAATCTCAATTTGCATTTAGGATTGAATGCTTTGATAGCATTCTGTAGGGCAAAATAAGTTCCAATACCATACATTAGTGGTGGTTCGCCAACTGCCTTGGATTTCAATATTGCCATATAATGTCCGTTGGATTCCATCGCCTTCACATTGATATTTTTTGGCGCTGAATAAATGTCAGGCACTTTATATGTCGATAATGAATTGGACAATAATCTGCCTTTAGTATCATATGTGATCTCCTCCATAGTCATCCACCCGATTCCCTGTACCAACGCTCCTTCAACTTGCCCCTTATCTATACCGATATTCATGGATTTCCCAAAATCATGAACGATATCTACCGATTCTATATCATATATTCCCCTCAGACAATCCAATTTCACTATAGTAAATGCCGTACCATATACGTGGTAAGCAAACGGATGTCCTTTTTCTTTGGTTTTATCAAAATGTATTTTGGGTGTGCTATAATGTGCTGTTTCAGACAAACTAATTCTTCTTGCAAAAGCTTCCATTATCAGGGTATCCCAACTTAAGGAGGATTTTTCGTCTTTTATATAAATAAAATTATCCTTAAAAAATATACTTTCTTTATCTACTTTCAATACTCTGGAAGCAACCGATTCAAGCCTGTCTTGAATAGCATCACAAGCCATCAATAAAGCCTTACCATTGAGGTCTGTTGTGGCACTGGCAGCCGTTGGAGAAGTATTGGCTACTCTGGTAGTATTTGTCGTTTCTATTTTAACTTTTGAAGAATTTATACCAAACTTCATTGCTGCTATTTGCAGTAATTTGGTATTGACGGATTGCCCCATTTCAACAGCTCCTGTACTTATGCCTACACTTCCATCCTGATAAACATGCACCAAAGCTCTGGCATGGTTCATCATTGTATTTGTAAAAGATATGCCGAATGTAATAGGCATGAATGAATAGCCCAATTTAGTGGAATCATGTTGCTTATTATATTCTTTAATTTCCTTTAACTTGTTTTCAAAGTCAATATCTTTTTTTAATTGATTCCAACTGTTTTTTATTTCAACATTTTTTGCGATTTGACCATAAGGAAATTCATCATAATCTTGTAGCAAATTAACTTCTTGTATTTTATAAGCCGGAATATTTAATTTCTCTGCTGCCATTTCTATTGCTGCTTCGATTACAAACATTCCTTGAGGACCTCCAAATCCTCTGAAAGCTGTATTGGGAGGAAGATTTGTCTTACAACTATGAACTGTTAGTTTAGCATTTGGTACAAAATAGCTGTTTGTACCGTGAAAAAGTGTTCTTTCTGCTATTGCAGGAGATAAATCGGCAGCAGCGCCGCTATTTTGCAAATAATCAACTTCAAATGCTATTATCTTCAAATCTTCATCCAAACCAATTTTGAAAAATGATTCATAGGGATGTCTTTTACCGGTCATACGCATATCATCATGGCGTTCCAATATCAATTTCACGGGTTTATTCAATACTGCAACTCCAAGAGCTGCCATTGTTGCCCAAGGAGTTGCTTGATCCTCTTTTCCACCAAAACCACCTCCTAATCTTATTACTTCCACTTCTATTTTGTGCATTGCAACACCCAAAACACTTGCTGCTATCTTTTGTACTGAAGTTGGTCCTTGAGTAGAAGATATTATTTTGATATTTCCATTTTCTAATGGATAAGCATATACTCCTTGGGTTTCAAGATACAAATGTTCCTGACCGTTTGTATAAGTTTCTCCTTCAAAAACATATTTACAATTATCAAAAGCATCTTCATTATTGCCTATTTTAAATGTTCTGGCAGGATTTATAAACGAAGCTTTGTCAAATGCCTCTTTTGCTGTTGTAACAACGGGAAGTTCGTCAAAAACAATTTTTATCAATTTAACAGCTTTTTTTGCAATAGTCAGAGTCTCTGCTAATATCAGTGCAATAGGCTGACCTTGATAATGAACTTCATCCTCCGCAAATAAAGGTTCGTCTTGGATTATTGCTCCGATTTGATTTTGTCCGGGAATATCTTTATAGGTCAATATTTTTACAACTCCAGCAAGAGCTTCAGCTGCCGAATAGTCCACATTTACTATTTTTGCATGAGCAACAGATGCGTCAAAGACTACACCGTGCAAAGTACCTTCTCTTATATTGATATCATCGACAAATAATGATTCGCCTCTTACATGCGTATATGAATCTTTATTTTTCATTTCTATTTCTCAATTAAATCCTTTAGATTAAATCTATCAGGAAAAACCTTAATAAAATGGGCATAAAACAATTGTCTAGCCAAAAGCCTTTTGTACTGTTCCGTTCCTCTAATATCACTTATTGGTGAAATCTCAGATTGCATTATATCTTGTGCATTAATCACATTTTCCTTAGTGATTTTTTTATTCAACAAATAATTTTTTGTGTCAAAAAGATATTTAGGAATTGCTGCGACCCCGCCGATGGAAATATTTATACTTTTTATTTCATCTTGTTCGACGTCAATCATCATGGCACTATTGACACTAGCGATATCCAAATGAGTTCTTTTGCTTACTTTTTCAAAATTGAATTTTGAATTGACATTAGATATTCGGAAAGTTATATTTTTAATTATCTCTCCTTTTTTTAAGTCAAATGATTTATAATCTTTGAAAAAATCTTTAAGCCAAATTTCTCTCGCTATATTACTTTCGTCAATTATTGACAGTTTACTATCCAAAGCCAAAAAGAATATGGACATATCTCCAATAGGCGAAGCATTGACAAAATTGCCGGCAATTGTACCCATATTTCTAATCTGCCTTGATGATATTAGCTTTAAGTGGCTCTTCAAATCGGGGAAGTATTTATTAAATAGATTATTCTCCATTATATCCGTGACAGTTGAAGCTGCACCGATGGTAAGTATATCATTTTCAAGACTGATTTTGGTATTTACCGAATCGATATGTCTTTTTATGTTTACTTCTGACAATTCATTTGCAAATCTAACATACAAATCTGTTCC
>JALVAD010000608.1 GCA_027011385.1 Saprospiraceae bacterium
AATCTCCATCCTGTAATCTTTCCCTAAAAGGTAGGCCGATGTTTCTCTGGAGAACTTACCTATCAAATATTTTGAATAATCAAAACTATTTTCCTTGATGAATTCTACTTTTTTATATCCTTCAAAGTCTAATAGCGCATAGAGCGCATATTTGGGCAAAACCAATTTAAAGCCGTGTGAACTTAGAGGAATATAATTTCTTCTATAGGCGTTATTCATTTTTTTTATGATAGAAAGTGAGACTCCTGTTACATCAGAAATTTGACGAAAGTTCAAATGTTTATATATTCTTGCTTCCGCTGTAGAAAAGAATGATTTATCCGGTACTTGCGGAAGTAAATTGTATTCCTTATAATGTTCTAACATAAATGAAATAGCAATGAACTTGGGAACATAATTCCTAGTTTCCCTAGGTAGATATCTCTTGATTATCCAGAAATTTTTCACCCCTCCTGATCTTCTAATGGCTTTTCGTACATTACCTGCTCCACAGTTATATGCAGCTAGAGCCAAAGTCCAATCTCCAAATTCAGTATGGAGGTCATTTAAAAAATTCAAAGCTGCATTTGTGGATCTCTCTACATCATATCTCTCATCAAAATTGCTTCTGACCTTAAGATTATAATTTTTAGCAGTTCCTTTAATAAATTGCCAAAGACCGGCGGCTCCGGCTTTGGAATATGCATTTACGTTGAGGTGTGACTCGACGATGGCTAGAACACTCAACTCTTTTGGGAGATTTTTCTCTTTTATTATTTTTTCAAATAGCGGAAAATACACAGGAATCTTACCCAATATAAGTTCAGAGCTAGTTCTCCCATTTTTTGTATATGTTTTGATATATTTTCTAACTTCAGGAGTATATTTGAAGTCAATTTCTCTACCGAGATTCATCACCTTCCACTTCATTTCATCTTCACTAAAAACTGATTTTGTATGATCTGTTGAAGTTGCTAGCAATGAACCTAAAGATAATATGTATAACAATAGCATTAAAATACTGCTATTGATTGCAGATTTTTTATTCATAGGATTAATATTTTTAAAATCGGTTATCAGAATTCTTTCCTGATAAAATTTGAATTTCTTCAAATAAACCGCAAAACTATCACTTATTTTCAATTATTCAAATTTTTATATTATAAATATTTATAAACTATAATATATTGAATATCAATTTTCGTGCCAAATACAACATCTTAATACACAAAATCGATTAAATATCAAAAAAGTAATAATTTATGTAGTAATAAGTTCTAAACAATAATTTATTATAATATATCCGGAATTCACCGATTACACGCACTTACGCTACATAGCAGCTATAAACGTCTTAATGAATAAAAATGTTTTGTGATTGTAAAAAAAATATTTATATCAAGAACTCTCCGTTCTTGTATACTAATTCTCCATCCGCATATATCTCACCTCCTTCTTTCATATCAGTAATCATATCCCAATGTATAGATGATTCATTTTTGCCCCCGCATTGAAGGTATGATTGTCCAATAGCCATATGGATTGAACCACCCATTTTTTCGTCAAAAAGAATGTTTTTTGTTATCCGGTCAATATTGGTGTTTGTACCAATTGCTGCTTCTCCAAAACGTCGTGCTCCATCAAGAGCGAATATTTTATCCAAAAATGCTTTGCCTTTGGTCGCTTCCCATTTTTCAATATAGCCGTTTTTTACCCATAATGTTACTCCCTCAACTTCATTCCCCATATAGATTCCGGGGTAGGAGAAGTGAACTGTCCCATTTATGCTATTTTCAACGGGAGAGGTATAAACTTCACCTGAAGGCATATTGGTTTTTCCATCGGAATTTATCCATTTTCGACCTTTTGTATTGAAACTAATCTCAAAACTCTCTCCTTTGTATATAAAATCAGTTCTTTTGTTAAGGAAATCCACTATATGCTGCTGAAATCTTCCTACATCCCTCCAGCTTTCAGCAGGATTATCATCATAAAGTTTGCATGCATTATATACAAAATTTTCGTATTCTTCTAGGGACATTCCTGCTTCCTGCGCACTTGCTTGAGTTGGAAATAAACAAGTATTTCTTTTTAAATCTCTGGTTGCTGTTCTCTCAAAATATGATTTTAAGACTGGAGCAAGAGCTTGGCGATGCATACCCATCTTTTCACTATCGGAATTACGGGTTTCGTTAAGGTTAAAAGGTGCCATTATATTTATAAAGCCATCGTATTCTTCCATCGCCAATCTGTACAATGGGGATACATGAGCCAACTGTGCATCTGAAGCGTGTTTATAAAAAATACGGCTTTTCTCTTGAAATGCCATACTGATCTCCACATTTGCTCCCTTGCGTATAGCTTCCCTATATATCTCTTTGATCAGTGGTTCTGCTAATGTAGTACTACTGATAAATAAATTCTCACCTTCATTTATTTCAACACAATAGTTAACAAGCAATTTAGCATATTTTTCTAATAAACTCATAATTATATTATTTAATATTTTTCAGAACAATTAACAATTACTGTGGCAAAGTAGTCTTTTTTAATTGTAAATCAAATTCCTGATACATTTCCAATAAATCCATAATTGCAGCAATAAGATCTTTTGTTTCTACCAAAATACCAAAATACAATATTGTATTCTTTTTGCTTGAATCCTCTTTGCCTCTTATGCGCTGTACTTGTCTGTCAATAGAATCAGAGACATGGTCAAATAGTTTTTGTTTTTCTGATATCACATTGTTAATACTATGAAACGCTCTGTTTTTAAATATATCTTCGATATCTGCCAATAATATGTCCAAGTCTTTATCTATTAAACTCAAGTCTTCAATTTGTCCTTTTTTCAGGTTTTTATGATTGTTGTTTACATGGCTATAACTGGATTTTGATATGTATCTAATGGATTGTGATATATCCTGCAAATGACCTAAAATAAGGATGTAAACTCTACTTGCTTCAACAGAACTATCATCTAAGGATTTGATAAAGTCAAAAACTTCTTCCTTCAACTGTGAGACTTCTTTATTTAGTTTATTGACATGCTTGTTCGTCTTTTTTAATTTGTCCAAATCGTGATTTGATAAATCTTTGACAACATTGGAGTATAGTTTGTTTACCTGTTTTACAACTTTTGAAATATGATCTGAACTTTCCTCTATTACTTCCCCGATAGTCAATAATTCAGCTCTTTTTCTCTTAATTACCAATTTTTTGTTTTTCTCATCTTTAGCATATTTAATATAACTTCTTGCAATAAGTAAAAAAGCCAATAACAATAATATGGCAACAACGACTGCTCCACCTAAATGCATAAGATATAGGATTAAAGCTGATCCTATAAAAGCTGAAAAGGCGGTAAAAAACCAACCTCCTATGATATTCAAAACTCCTGCTATTCTATAAACAGCACTTTCTCTCCCCCAAGCTCTATCAGCAAGAGATGTACCCATAGCAACCATAAATGTAACATATGTTGTAGACAATGGAAGTTTAAACGATGTTCCAATCGATATCAAAACAGCTGCTACAATTAAATTGACTGAAGCTCTTACAAGGTCAAATGCGGGCAAGTCATAAGTCTTTTCCAGAGGCAAGGATATGCTTGGTACTTCAAACCTTTTTCCAATCCAATTCATCGTTCTAGTCGGTACTATTTTGGTCAACAAAGTATTTACTCCCATTCCCAGTCTTACAATAAATCTAGACATAATATTGGGCTCAAACTTTTCTTTTTCTTCATTTTGACTCGATAGATTAATCCCTGTTTCGATGACTGTCCTAGCTTTTTTAGAAAACCACAATGTCAGTACCATTATACCACCTGCTAGTAAAAGGAGCATAGTGCTAGATGGAACTTTATTTCCTAAAATTCCCATTGAAAACTGATTGGCCGCTTCTCCGGAGGCATGCCATGCTTCATATGAATTCAGTGCAGCTATTGGCACACCAATAAAGTTGACTAAATCATTGCCTGCAAATGCTAAAGCTATTGAAAAAGTTCCAATTCCTACAATAAGCTTTAAAATATTCATTTTGAAAAAGCTAATCAATAATTGTGAAATCAATGTCCATGTTACAAATGAAATCGCTATTATCTGAACTGAATTCCCTATTATTAAATACTTAACATCCTTGTAAAATGGAGTACCTTTCAGACCTTTTATAATAATAAAATATGTTATGGCTGTGATAGCAAAACCACCAAAAAGAGCTGTGACATAACTTGGTTTTTTTGCGAAATCAAATGAAAATATCAACCGAGAGATCCATTGGACTATAGCACCAACGGAAAATGCCACAATGACCGAAAGCAAAATTCCAAATATGATTAATAAGGCCTTTTCATGATTTATATATTTCCAGATATCCGCTATTGTCTCTGAATCATTGGCAGATATCTTGATAAATGCCATTGCAACAGCAGCCCCTAATAACTCAAATACAATGGAAACGGTGGTAGAAGTAGGCATTCCGAAACTATTGAAAGTATCCAATAATATAATGTCTGTAATCATCACTGCCATAAATATGTACATAATCTCATTGAAATAGAAATATTCGGGTACAAAAATTCCCTTTCTTGCTACCTCCATCATACCATTTGAAGTAATCGCACCAACAAATATTCCAAGACTTGCGATAATCATTATATTACGCATTGAGATAACTTTGGAACCAATAGCTGAATTCAAAAAATTAACCGCATCATTGCTGACACCGACAATTAAATCCATAACTGCAAGCAATCCAAGAGCTACTAACATCAATATATATACGTCTCCCATAACTTAAATTCGTTTTGTTATAAATTGAAGTCCTAAAGATAATAAAATCCATAATACAAAGTAATAATTAATGCAAATCATGATTTTATTTAGAACAGATTTGTATTAAATAAATGAATGCTCAAATATGATTTAATTTTCCTTCCGAATTCAAAAGTTTTAGAAATAAACCTGAAGTATTTTCTTACTGACACTAAATATTGCTTTTTTAGGTATTGCTAAACACCGTCTATAATGTAAAGTATATCGATTTGGATTTATAATATAATGATTTTAACGTTTTTTCTATGACAAAAAAGCAGTAAGTTTCTAATACATTAAAGGTTTTAATTAATTTCGTGTTTTTATTATTGCATTTACTTAGAATCATAGTGAAATAATACGTTATTATGATTGGGATTTTGCAAAAAAAATAATATATATGAAAATAGCAATCGCACAACTCAATTATATAATTGGAGATTTTGAAGGGAATACTGCTAAAATGTTGGAGGCCGTAGATA
>JALVAD010000609.1 GCA_027011385.1 Saprospiraceae bacterium
ATCTATATTAGTTATTAATTGTGTAATTTAAATAAATAAAGTTATGAAAAGAGTTAGTTTATTAATAGTTGCCTTGTTCGCAACTATGTTTGTAATGCAATCATGTAAAGATGATTCAAAGGTTAAGGATAATGCCAGAGAGCAGTTGGCTAGTGCTAAAGATAAAGTGAATAATGCCACTAGAAATCCAAAGGATGTTTTGAAAAAGCAAGAAGCTGAGCCTGTTGGACCAACTACAACAGTCAAATTTGAAGAGATGACTTATGATTTTGGTAAGGTAATGGAAGGAGAGATTGTTGAGCATGATTATAAATTCAAAAATACTGGTACAGAGCCATTAGTACTTAAAAAAGTAAAGGCTAGCTGTGGTTGTACTGTTCCTACTTGGCCTAGAAATGCAATTGCTCCAGGTGAATCAGCTTTGATCCATGCAAAATTTGATACAAAAAGAAGAGGTCGTCCAGGTGGAGCTCCTCAAAATAAATCAATTACTGTTACAGGTAATATTGAAGGGGGAAAAGTAGTTCTTAAATTGAAAGGACTTATAGACAAAAAAGTTGATCCTAATGCTAAGAAAGTTACAAACAATGGAAAAGTTAGTGCTAAAAAAGTAAATACTATTAAAGTTAAATAGTTTTAGTTTTTAAATAAAAAAGAAAAGACCGGTTAGTTTTTAACCGGTCTTTTCTTTTTTTAGAATTTCTAGTTCCAATGCAAGATAAAGATGAACAACTACTAGTGTCAAGTCAAGTGTGATATTTCGGGTTGATGTTTATAGATGTCGCCAAGAGGTCGAAGACACTTTGGCTCAAAGTAAAGCATGTATTGAGCTAAAGGTTTTTAACCTCTAAGCGAATTCAATTTACACGATAGAGTATGCTTGACTTGACACTAGATGCTAACAAACAGCTATCATAATTGATTCAAGATAAATTACGGATCAATCCTGTAAAACAATAATCTTTTGGTGATAAATATATTTGCCATAATTTACAGTTGCTATATATATCCCGGATCTCAAATTACTAATATCAATAGATTTACTATTATTCGTTTTCTTTCGTTTACATACTTTTTGACCCTGCAAATTGTTAATCCTTAGAGTATAGTCACCATCATAATTTGTGATGTTTGTAAAGATTATATTGTTATAAACCGGATTTGGATAGATTTTTACATTCTGTATTTGTAACTCATCGGTTTTCGTAGCAATTACATAATGGCAATTGGAGGTGTCAACACATCCACCTTTAACTATCCTTACCATATATGAACCGCTTTCACTAGCAATGTAAGTGTCTCTGTCTGCTCCATCTATTATTGATAACTCAGGACATTTTAGCCACTGGTAGCTAGCAAAACTATCACTAACAGCATACAATGTGTCGTTAGAAACCGTAACAGAGGTATCGATTAATGTTTGTGTCACATATACTCTGTAAGTACTATCGCAGCCCAATTCTTTTGTTTTATAATATGAATAATAAATTCCCGAAGTTGTTAATATAGTGTCCTGCCAATAAATTGTGTCATTTTGGCAAATCTCGATGTCTTGAGTGAATAAATAATTTGTTCCTGCCTTAAGATTTAGATGAAAAATACTGTCACAACCATCGATTGTTTGATAGCTTTTGGTATATATGCCGGAATGGTGGATATCTAAGCCTTGCCAGACTATAGTGTCACCCAAACAAGTGTGAATAGTATCATATATCTGATAAGTAGGGAGGGTATAAACATTCAAATTGACAATGCTATCACAGGTTGTTGTTGCGCTATTTGTATAGTCTCCTGCTTGAGTTATCTGCATGCCTTCCCAAGAAATAGTATCTCCAATACATAATGAAAGTGTATCAAATTGATAAAAGACAGGTAATACATGAAGTGTCAATTGGGTCGTACTATCACATCCCATTACTGTTTGCTGATTGATTGTATATTCTCCTTCCTCAAAGAAAGCTTCACTTCCGTAATATATTGTATCTCCTTCACATATTGATATAGTATCTTGCAAGTTATACGCAGGATTTACAATCAAAGAAAGATTAATAATACTATCACATCCTTCGGAAGTATAAAGCTCAACAGAATATTTTCCAGATTCAAAAAACAAGGTATCGCTAAAATAGAAGGTGTCCCCTTGACAAATAGATTCAGTTATGTTTAAATTATAGACAGGGTTGACGTTTAAAGAAAGCTTGTAAATGCTGTCACAACCAAATATGCTCGTATAGGTTCTAAAATAAGTACCTGTTGAATCATAAATATTTCCTTGCCAATAATAAGATTCATTTTGACATATTGTAGCGTTTTCTTCAAATAAATAGTTTGGTTTCACTATTAAGTTCAAATAATATGTGCTGTCACACCCGTTTTGATCTGTATAAACCTTGATATAATTTCCCGGCAAAGTATAATTTGATCCATGCCATTCATAATAGCTATTTTGGCAAATTGTCGCAGTGTCGTTTTGAGTGAAAACATCATAAACGTACAAATCAAGTTGATAAGTACTATCACAGCCATAAATTGAAGTGTCAATTTGATAATATTTACCTTGTGTACCATAGTCATTTCCTTGCCATGAATAAATATCGCCATCGCATATAAAGATAGTATCAATTTCGTAAAAAGGATAATGCACATTCAATTTCAATGAATAAGTACTATCGCAACCAAAAATATCGATGTAATTCTCTTCATATTCACCTGCTTGATAATAGGTATTGCCTCTCCAATTAATACTGTCGCCCTCGCAAATATCATATACTTTTCTATCAATAAAAGGTTCAATTGTATTGAATTGATAAATTTGACAATCATTATTTATACCATTGCTATTATAGGGATAAATATGGACAAAGATAGTTTCGCCACATGGCAAAGAGTCTAGTGAAACTAAAGTGTCATTACCATTATTGAAATGATTCAAGATATCAAATGAATCAGCACTTGTTCCTAATGATACATAGTAACCTGTCGCTCCTCGTGCTTTAGACCAAATCAATTTGATATCCCGGGGGATTCCCGTAGAATAATTTTGAGGCGAAAGAAGTTCTGAGCAGCAGGGATATGGTTTATCTAAATGGTCACTCATCTTAAAAACCAACCCATCTCCAACACCATTATAACTATTGTCATATGAAGTTGAATCAGCCAAATCAGTTGATTTTGTATATCCTGATATGTAAATGGAATTATTAGCATCGATAAAAATGGAAAAAGCGCGATCTTCATTTTTACTCCCGTATAGAGTCGAAACTTTGAGATTTGATAAATCAGGGTTTATTCCAACAATGAAGCAATCTTCATTGCCATTGTAAGAATTGTCATAGGAATTGCAGAAAACGGGGAAATCTATAGAATTTGTCACACCTGCAACAAAAATATTGCCTTGAGAGTCTACAGCTAAATCTGCTCCACTTTCATATCCTTGTCCTCCTATAAAAGTAGAAGAAATAACTGTATTCAAATTATTATCCATTTTGCATAGAAATGCATCAGGAAATGTTGAATTGGAATTATTTGAATAAATAGTATCGTATGCATTTTCAGTTGTTGGAAATCGTGGAGAAAAAGTGCTTCCGGTTAGAATAATATTATCTAGATTATCTGAAAGCAATGCAACTGACAGGTCAATAGATTTTCCACCTAGATATGTGGCTGCAATTATATTGTTTAGGTCGTTATTGATTTTTAATACAAAGGCATCTATGTCTCCTACCAATGTGTCTTGATAACTATCAATTGTGGTAGGAAAATATTTGTCATCGGTATTACCTGTTATAAACACATTATTATAGCTGTCATGGGTTATATCAGTAGAAACCGTTGTATTAGTATCTGAAGCAATACTATTGGATGCTAAGATATTGCTCAATGTATTATCCATTTTGAAAAAGATCAAATCTTTTGTAAATGGGTTGAATTGGGGGAGTCCAACAGGAAGGATTCCATTTTTTGAAAATCCGGTAATCAAAATGTCACCTTGGTTATCAATATCCATAGCTGTAGCAAAATCATCTAAATCATTTCCTACAAATGTGGAATATACTAGTGTATCAAGATGAGGATTGAACATTGAAATCATTATATCGCTGTATCGTTTTTCACCTGAACTGTTGAATATTGTGTCAAATGCATTGGTTGTTGTGGGGTAATCTGCGGATTTAGTTTTACCTGTAATATATACATTATCATCATTGTCCAAAACCATGTCCGATAGATAATCTCCATTTGTTCCGCCGATAAATGTACAAGTTTTTAGTTCAGTTAAGTCATTTGAAAATGCAGCAACAAAAACATCCATATCACTATTATATGTAGGGTCAAATGACTGTAATGTACTTGGAAAATCAATAGAAGAGCTTGAGCCGGCTACATAAACAATATTGGAATTAGCCACTTTTACTTTTTTAGCTAAATCAATCATACTCCCTCCAAGATAAGTAGAAGCTAGCAGAGGATCTATTGTGATAGCTAAATCTTTATTATAATTTCCAAGTTCAAATCCATATGAATAAAAATCTCCGTTTTTGTTAGTATTATAGCTTACCGGAATTAGGACTTTCTCACCATTGATATTTTGATATGCAATCGGTTTTGTAAATATAATGGAATTGTCTTCCAAATCAACTTGCAATTCTTCATTTTCATTAATACACAGATCTGATATCCCGTCCATTTTAATTCTAATCTTTTTTGTATCAATATTAGGCTCAACGGTAAAAACTTTCTCAAAATTATTAGGCGTAGCTTTAAGCTCTACATTGATTCCAAGCCACAGTTCTCCTAATGACAGAGAATTATAACTTGGAATATTTTGGATTGTCTTAGTTTTTCCAAAATAATTTACAATTGTTCTTGATTTGTTATTCCCAATTATTTCTTTAGATTGCAAATCGTAGGATAGAAAAGACTCTTGAAATCTGACCCTTTTATTTCCTTTGACCGGTATGTAATATTCAATATTTTTATTACGCCTAATAGAAATATCTGCTACAAAAGTTTTAGAACTATACGCAATGCTTTTATTAAATTGCCCGTTGTTTTTTATCCAAGCCAATGTTGATTTAGTATTTTTAGTAGAAGTTTGTGGTGTATTTCCAAAAGTAAAACTTGAAAAGAAAAGTAACGTAATTATCAAGAAATATTGTAAAAATGTTTTCATAATAGAATAGTTTTGAGTTCAAATATAATAAAAAATGATGCATTTTAATATGCTTATGCTGCATAATATATTATATA
>JALVAD010000610.1 GCA_027011385.1 Saprospiraceae bacterium
AATTATAGAAAATGGCTTATTGACAGATTTATCAGGTTTTGGAGATATCACATTTATTGGAGGAGACTTAAGAATTGAAGACAATAACTCCTTGACAAATCTTGATGGAATGGATGACTTGGGAACAATTTCCGGAAGCCTATTTATCTTTGATAATAATAGTATTGTTAATCTTACAGGATTGGAAAATTTATCTATTCTAAAGAAATATCTTTATATCAAAAACAATCCGGCTCTGACAAGTTTAACCGGATTATCAAACCTAACACATCTTAATGACTTAGCGGAAATAACTAATAATGATGCACTTGTCAATATGTCCGGTTTGGACAACATCACTGAAATAGATCGTTTCTATATAACCGAAAATGCTTCTTTGGAAAATTTTGTAGGATTAGGTAATTTGACCATTTTTCATAACGAATTTTTTATAGTAAACAACGCATCTTTGGAAGATTTTACAGGCTTAAGTAACTTAGAAGAAATACAATGGTCTTTTATAGTTATTGATAATGATAACTTAATAAACTTTTCAGGGTTAAACAGCTTAAATAATTTAACTACAGTATTTATTGTTGAAGATAATAATGCTCTATCAAATTTTTTAGGCTTGGAAAACCTAAATTCAATCGGGAATGAGGTTACTGTTTCTAACAATGTTTCCCTTTCTAATTTTCAAGGATTAAACAGTTTGTCTTCAATAGGAGAAAAATTAGATATTATTAACAATGGAAATATGTCTAACTTGAATGGATTGGAAGCATTACAAACTATCGGAGGAAGATTAAAAATAGAAGGCAATTCAAACATTCTTAGCATTACAGGTATCCAGAATATTGATCCAAATTCTATTGAGGCAAACGAAGCAGGTGCCGACCTTATAATAAAAAATAATATTTTCTTATCTGAATGTGAAGTTTCAAGTGTTTGTGATTTTCTTGATATTCCCGGTAAAACGACTGAAATATCTGGTAACAAAATAGGATGTAATAGTGATGTAGAAGTTATGAACGC
Organism: Saprospiraceae bacterium; assembly: GCA_027011385.1. Classification (GTDB taxonomy): domain Bacteria; phylum Bacteroidota; class Bacteroidia; order Chitinophagales; family Saprospiraceae; genus JADJGA01. Next base: position 1,015 of record JALVAD010000610.1, read on the forward strand.
CTGCGATGGACCTGATTGTACCAATCTAACTGACCCTGTTGATGGAGAGACAGATGTCGATATTACCACAGATTTATCTTGGTCTTCAGTAGTCAGTGCAATGGGTTACAAGCTCACTGTTGGGACTACCTCAGGTGGTACTGATATCTTAGATCATTTAGACGTTGGAGAAGTATTGACTTATGACCCAGGCGATTTTCCTTGTGGTAGTGATATTTATGTTACAATTACACCTTATAGTTTTGCTGCTGATGCTATTGATTGTGCTGAAGAAAGCTTTACAACCCATGGCGTTAACGCTAATGCAGGAACAGACAAAACCATTTGCAGTACTAATAGTGTAGCGCTTCAAGCTAACGGAGGAACAATATATAGTTGGACTCCTACAACAGGATTAAGTGATCCTAATATTTCCAACCCTATAGCTTCGCCCTCTGTTACTACAATATATACCGTTGAAGTAAGCGATGATTCGGGTTGTTCTGATACGGATGATGTTACCGTTACCGTAAATCCTACTCCACTTCCGGGAGCTTCATCAACAGATGAAACCGCTTACCAAGCTAATGACGGAACAGCAACTAGTGATCCCAGCAGTGGCACACCGCCTTTTAGCTTTCAATGGAATAATGGACAAAATACTCAAACAATCGTTGATTTGTCTCCGGGAAATTATACTATTACTGTTACTGATGATAAAGGATGCCACTCAAGCCAAAATACTTTAGTTGAAGAATTTGTTTGTCCTGCATTGACTATTAATAATACCCAACAAAATGTGTTTTGCTTTGGACAGTGCGATGGAGAAATAGAAATAACCGGAATGACTAACGGAGTACTTCCTTTTACTTACCAATGGTCAACAGGTGATAATACGGCTTTAATCGATAATCTATGCATAGGTAATTATTCAGTTACAGTGACCGATTCAAAAAATTGCAGCGAATCTAAATCTTTTACAATCACTCAACCAACAGAATTATTTGCCAATACATCTGCAACCGACGAGACCTCAAATGATGCCAATGATGGAACAGCAACCGCAAATCCAACCGGTGGAATAGCTCCTTACTCTTATTCTTGGTCAAATGGCGATAATACTCAAACAATTGACAATCTATCTCCGGAAAATTACACCGTAACAGTAACAGATGGTAATAATTGTACTAAAGAAGAAACAGTAATCGTAAACGAGTTTATCTGCCCGACTCTAACCATTGAATCTACCCAGACTAATTTAAGTTGCTTTGAAGAGTGCGATGGAGAAATTGAGATAACCGGAATGACCAACGGGATTGCTCCTTTTACTTACCAATGGTCAACAGGTGACAATACGGCTTTAATCGATAATCTATGCATAGGTAATTATTCAGTTACAGTGACCGATTCAAAAAATTGCAGCGAATCTAAATCTTTTACAATCACTCAACCAACAGAATTATTTGTCAATACATCTGCAACCGACGAGACCGCCAATGATGCAAATGACGGAACAGCAACCGCAAATCCAACCGGAGGAACAGTTCCATACAACTATTCTTGGAGTAATGGCGGAAACACTCAAACAATTGACAATCTATCTCCGGGAAATTACACCGTTACGGTTACAGATGATAATGGTTGCACAAAAGAAGAAACAGTAACTGTAAACGAGTTTATTTGTCCGACTCTAACCATACAATCCGAGCAATTGAATCCTACTTGTAATGGTAATTGCAATGGTTCGATAGAAGTAATTGGACTTACCAATGGAGTTGAACCATTTACCTACCTTTGGTCAACAGGCGAAACAAATGCAAATATTCTCAATTTATGTGCAGGAACTTATAGCGTTACAGTTACGGATGCTGATAATTGTACTGCAACCCAAGGCTTTGAGGTCACTGAGCCGGATGTGCTTTTAGCCAATGCAACTGCAACAAATGAAACGGAAAATGGAGCACAGGATGGAACTGCAATTGCAAATCCAACAGGGGGAACATCCCCTTACGAGTACGCCTGGAGCAATGGGGAAACAAGTCAAAACATAGTGAATCTTACTCCGGGAAATTATACGGTTACAGTAACTGATGATTTCAATTGTACAAGTATCGAAACAGTAACCGTTCAAGAATTTATATGTCCGACATTGACAATAAATGCAAGTCAAACCAATGTGAATTGTTATAATGCTTGTAATGGCGCAATTGAAATCACATCGGTTACTAACGCTGTCCAACCGCTTAGCTACACTTGGAGCAATGGAGAAACAACCCCCACAATCAATAATTTGTGTCCGGGAACTTACACAGTTACAATTACTGACGATAAAAACTGTCAAGTGGAAAAATCATATACAATCACTGAACCAACGGAATTATTGGTAAATGCAAGTTCCACGGATGAAACCGCCAACAATGCTAACGACGGAACAGCAACTGCAAATCCTTCCGGCGGAATAACCCCTTATTCTTTTGCTTGGAGCAATGGACAAAATACCCAATCAATTTCAGGGCTTGCACCGGGAAGTTATACCGTAACAGTAACAGACAACAATGGATGTACTTCGATTGAATCCGTATCTGTTGCAGAATTCGGATGTCAGGGATTGGCAATAGTAATCAGCCAAATAAATGTAAAGTGCAATTCCGAGTGCAATGGAATCCTTGATATTACCGTAGTAACAAACGGAGCAGCACCATTTACATATACTTGGAGTAATGGTAAAACAACGGCAAAAATCGATAGTTTATGTCCGGGTAATTATAGTGTAACTGTAGTAGATGGCAATAATTGTAATGTTTTTGGAACTTATGCAATCACAGAACCAACAGAACTATTTGCCAATGCCACAGCTACAAATGAAACCCGTAATGGGGCCAAAGACGGAACTGCAAGCTCGAATCCAAGCGGTGGAACACAAGTTTATTCGTATCATTGGAGCAACGGACAATCTACACAATCAATTTCCGGATTAACTCCCGGAAATTATCAATTGACGGTAACGGATGCTAATGGATGTACAGCACTGGATACAGTAACAGTCAAAGAGTTTAATTGTCCTAATCTTGAAGTAAATTCTCAAACATCAAATATTAGTTGTTTTGATGCTTGTGACGGTTCCATAGCGGTATTAAGTGTAAATAATGTTGCTTCTCCGCTTTCATACAAGTGGAATACTGGAGCGACTTCGGCATCGTTGAGAAATCTGTGTGCAGGAGATTATAGCGTCACAATCACTGATGCTAAAAACTGTGAAGTAATCCAAAACTATTCATTAACTCAACCTGATAAAATAACACTCACCATTGATAGTACAAGGGACATAAGATTAGACCCACTTGGATATATTGCAATAAGCACAAACAATAACGGAAATTATATTTTTTCTTGGTCAGGACCGGGCAATTTCACAGCAAAAACCGAGGATTTGGATAGTTTAAGCGATTTTGGATGTTACACCTTGACAGTTACGGATACTGTCACGAATTGTAGCATTGACAGTACAATTTGTTTAGAAGATAAGACTGCAACCTTTGATTTGGAGTTAAATAATATAACTGTTTATCCTAATCCGACAAATGGAGATTTTATTATCGATTTTATGAATTTGAATAGTGGTGAAGCTCAAATATCAATATTTGATTTATCGGGAATGAGAAAAATGGAATTATCAAAATCAAACAAAGAAAGAATTCTTAGAATAGATGCTAGAGATCTGTATTCCGGATTATACATTATTCAAATTCAATTTAAAGGAAAACAACCAATTTATAAAAAAATAGTAATTGATTATTAGAACTCTTAATTTGATTTAAAATAGTTAATAGTTTGATTCGTAATGGGAAGCTGCCTAATATAATACAGGTAGCTTTTTTTTGTTTAATCTGAATTAGATTTATTGCCAACTTTCCTTTTTGAACCTTCCTGAAACCTTTACATTATTTAGCATGAAAAATTGAATACAAGAAGAAAAATGGAAATCAAAGTGATTAATAAATCAAACTTTTCTAAGAGAAGTTACTTATTCGTGTTCAGTACACTAAGCTTTTGGATTTCTCATTTATAAGTACTATATTTGCCATCGTGAGCAAATACAAGCGATGATAATATTGGCAATCATAAAACCATTGCATATCTCAAGCTAGAAGTAAGTATCAAAGAATGTCCGTTTGAATTCAAATTTATAGATAAATGGAGCAAAAAAACAATATAGGTTCTTTTAAAAAATTATTGGATAGATTACAAGAAGATTCTTGGCAATTAGAACTGCTAATTTCCGGTTTTGCTATTTTTGGTTTATTTTACGCTATAGAGCCTATTAAGCATGTATTAATGGATTCTTTTATTAACAGTAATGAAATGGCTATTAAATTTTATCGCATTGTTTTTCTTTCCGTATATATATTAATTTTTAACCTATTGTTTCACGTTTTGCTTAGGGCACTATGGATTGGAAGTTTAGGGCTGCGTTCGGTGTTTGGTGAAATTGAATATGATAAACTCAATTACAGCAAAAAGTTTACAAAATACCTCAAAAAGAAAGTAGGTTCTTTTGATGGTTATGTTTTAAAACTCGAAAATATCTCGAGTGTAATGTTTGCAATTTCTTTTTTACTTATCTTTTATGTTGTTTCTTATACAATAATCAATTATCTTGCTAATAATATAGAACACTTAAAGTCGATTGTGTCAATTGAGTGGATTCTTATTGGTATTAAAATTTTTAAAATAATATTTTTTGCCGGTGCTTCATTGACATTCATAGACTTTCTAACACAAGGTCTTTTAAAGAAAAATAAATGGGTAAGTATGTTTTATTTTCCATTTTATAGAGTATTTAGCATCTTAACATTATCTTTTTTGTACAGACCATTGGTTTATAATTTTCTTGATAATAAACTTGGCAGGCGCATTAGTTTAATGTTATTTCCGATATATTTTGCTATTTTTATTGCGACTACTTTATATTATCAAACTTCAAATATTATTCCCGTATGGGCTATCGATACCGCCTCAACCGAAAATATTGCCAATGGCTATAACTATGAAGACGTTTTTAATAACAATACAACTTCACCAATAGGTACATTTGCCATTCAATCAAAAATAATTACTGAACCCTATTTAAAAGTAATAATCCCTTTGAGAAAATATTTGGAAGAAGATTTAATAGAATTTAATCCTGATTTAAAACAAGGAGAAGATATACGCGGTTATCATTCTCCTTTACAATTTACTATCGGTAAAATTAAGTTAAATAATCATAAGTCAATAAATATCGATAGTCTTACGATAGAATATGTAAAAACTTTCCAAAACTTTTATAGTTTTAAAATAGATAGCACATTATGTAAAACTGATTTTGTAATAACACAAAATGAAAAAAAAACAGGTATTGAGACATATATCGGAATAAAAGATTTGCAAGAGGGAAAACATTTCATAGAATTTCAAAAGTTAAAACATAAAGATGCAGATTCTCTTGTAAGCATCATAAAAGTTCCATTTTGGTATTATAAGGATTAAACGGGATTACTTCTTCTCTTCCGGTATTACATCGTCGGTTTTTTTCCTCGTTAGATCTTCAGCGTATTTGTCAAGTTTATCGTAGAATTTCTTGAATTTCTCCGGATTGTTTTTTAGTTTGTTTAGGTTTTGCTCAAACTCCTTTTGGCTTATATTATGGATTTGGAATATTTGTTTGGTGTATATTTGTTTCAGACTATCTCTTTTTTCTTTTGGGGCTTCTTTTATTGCATTGTCGGCAGCATAGATATCAAAAAATATTTTTATAAATTTATCTTCCGGAATAGTGAGATTTGTTTTATCTCCACCACAAGACAAAAGGAGAATCAAGATAGGTAGAAAAAATAATTTTATATAGATATTTTTAATATTCATGTTTAAACATTTTGGGATAAATAAACTCTATTAACTTGCCGGATTCAAAACTTATATCAATCCATTTTTCAACATCAAATTGTATTTTGAAAACTCCGGTAGTCGGGACATTGTAGATAATATCCGGACTAAAATAATTAACGATATCAGTCATCGTTGGATTGTGACCAACCATCATCACATCACTATATTTTTCATCGATTTCACCAATGATTTTAATATAATCTGCAGGATAGGAATCATACAATTCCTCTTTAATGATTATATCTGTATCACTAAGTGATTTTGCTATGTTTTTTGCTGTTAATTGTGCTCTTTTTGCCGAACTACATATAATTATTTGAGGCTTGAATCCCAACGATGACAGCTTTTTGCCCATAAAAACGGAATCTCTTTGGCCTCTGTTATTCAATGGCCTATCATGATCCGGGATTGAAAAGGAATCCCAAGAAGATTTAGCATGTCGTACAAAAGTGATAAATTTCATTTTTATGATTTTAACAAATATACATTTTTTCAGAAATTATACACTGTATTTAATGAAATAAGATTAATAATTATTATATTTGAGCCAATAAATTAAAGGTCTTTAAAATATTTCAGCAAATGTTTGTAAAGTTAAACAAATACTGTGTTATCGAAAGTGAAGCTAAGACTTTCGTAGAGATGATTAAACTCGAGCAAAAAATGAATGCTACACCCTCAGGGCTCGATAGCTATACTTTACTAAAAGATAGAGAAAATAGTAAACTTTATTGGTTGACTGAGTTTTGGATAAGTGAAGCGGACTATCTCAATTATCAAAAAATTGAATCTCACAAATACTTCTTGGAATTATTGAAAGGAGTTTTGGAGTCTAAGCATGAGCAACATATGTGCGAAATAGTGTTATCGAGTTAAAATAAGAATATGGAATTTTCAAATAGATTATCAGCTGTATTAATAGTGTTTTTTGTGGCTGCCGGAAGTGTTTTTGGGCAATGGATTAGTTGTGACAAACATTTGTACAAGGACAGCCTTTTTGAATCAAGATTGGTAGATACGGTAAAGTTTGGTGAGAATACTACACCGGGTGGAGTCTTTAAGGAATTATATATGCACGTATATGAGCCGGTGGGGGACACTTCAGCTTATAGACCTGCATTGGTTTTGGCTTTTGGTGGAGCATATATCAAGGGAGAAAAAGAAGATGTAAAGCCGATTTGTGAGGATTTTACATCCAGAGGATATGTTTGTGCTGCGATTGATTATAGATTGTTTGATGCTTTTAAAATTCCTGATTCTACAGTGATTTTAGATATAGGACTGAAAGCCAGAGAAGATATGATCGCAGCGATTAAGTATTTGAGATGGAGTGCTGACAATGGCAATAAATGGAAAATTAATCCGGATTATATTTTTGCAGGAGGAGCATCTTCCGGCGCTATTACAGCATTGAGTGTTGCTTATTTCAATGAAAAAGATAGCGTTGATATGAAAGATTGGATGAAACCTGTCTTGGAAGAAAATGGTGGGTTTGAAGGTAAATCAACATTGGATTTTGCTGATGAATACAGTTACAAAGTTGCCGGTGTAGCAAATATGCTTGGCGCTGTTGTTGATCTTGATTATATAGATGAGGGAGAACCTATAGTCGTAAGTATTCATGGGACAAATGATGATGTCGTACCATATGCAGAAGGTGATATTAAATTATTAAATATTCCTGTTTTTAGATTGTATGGTAGTAGTCTTGTACATGAGCGAGCGGTTAAAGAAAAGATTCATAGCTCTTTTATCAGCGTTGAGGGTGGGGGACACGGTGGATTTTTAAAAGACGAAAATCAACCTTGGTTGGATAGTATGGTGAATACAACATTGAATGATTTTTATGATTATGTGCTTTGCCCGGAGTCAAATGCTACTGTTAGTGTAGAAGATTTCCGGCTTGATATTTTCCCAAATCCTGCGTATGATTTCATCATGATCAATTTTGAAAACCTCCTTGAAAAGACTTTGAATATAGATATTATTTCAGCAAATGGAGTGAGAGTCAAAAGTTTTAATGATATAAAAAATGGTGATATGCTACCAATTTATATGCTAAACACAGGTGTCTATATTGTGAGAATAAATGATTCACAAAAACGAAATATAGCAAATCGACTATTGTTTCTCAAAAACTGATTTTACTGCTTGAATTTTTATAATTCCGGTAATTCAAAGTTCCTGATAAGCGAAAGTCTCTGACTCGCTTCCCTGATAAGCGAGCGTCTCTGACCTCGCTTCCCTGAATGCACCATTTTAACCCTGATAAGCGAGCGTCTCTGACCTCGCTTTACCCTTGATAAGCGAGTGTCTCTGACCTCGCTTTACCTTTACTGATAAATGCCCCATTTTTAACTTAATATTCCGGCAATTCAAAGTCTTTATCAGGTATGGAAATATTAAATTTTGCACTTGTGGCTGTTTTGACTGTTCTTATTCCTAATACTTTTATATCCGATTTGAGTACAGCCCCTTTATAAATTAATTCTTTACCTCCGGGCACTTTCCATACATCGCATTTATAGCCCAAAAAATCTTCGGTTCCTATTTTTTCGCCTCCCATATCTTCAAGCATTTCTTCACCCGTTTTGTAAGGATCTTGATTCTTGCTAAACAGTCCAATTCCGATGTCATGACCGGTATATTTTGATTTTTTATCCAAATCCACGCTTGTAACTTTCCCGTGGTCGAATTTCACAATTTTATTTACCTTAGAAGAGTCGATTTTTGTTGAACCGAAAAGCTTTGTGATATTCTTTTGTGTTGATTTCTCTTTTTGTACTTCTACTGCACCATAGTCTTTGAAATATATTGAACTCGTTCCTTCACCTTCAACTTTACTTACTAATACCTTACCGGAAACCGTTGTTTTATACTCTATAATCCCTGACTTCACACCATACCTTTTGTAACTCTGTTTTGTTGATTGTCCAAAGCTGATTTGTATAAAAAATACTGTTATAAGAAAATAAAACATGTTTTTCATATGATTCGATTTTAGGTTTAAAAAAAATATTCCGGCAAAGAAACGAATTCGTTTAAATTTTGTTTCGATAAAAAAACGTAAAATTGTTTAAAAAAGCTAAATTGTTTTGTCTCTTAATAAGGTTAGTGTCAAGTCAAGCATACTCTTTCACGCCAAGTAATCGTTCTTTTTGCCGATAACTGCATTAATAATTTCCACCATAGCTACGGCTATGCTGAAAATCATATGCTTTGTTATCGACAAAGATAACTTCAACTTACCCGAAACATTACACTTGACTTGACACTATTGTCAAGAATGAACTAAATATCCATTCATTTTTTCAATAGACAAGTACGCTAAAGCGCACTCTACTTGTAATTTATGTTACTACTATAACTGCTAACTGAAGTTAGGGGCTATTATTATGCTTTGATTATCTGAGTCATATAGGTTTTTGAAGCCTATAAGGTTTGTGATTGCACCATAAGATTAGCTCCCAAATTTATTTGTTTTGCACAACTTTTAAGTATCATCAATAAACTAATTTCCAGATTATTTGGTTATATGATTATGACTAAATTACTAAAATATATCGTTATTGGTTTGTTGAGCTTAGTTCTACTGGCAATAGTGTGGTATAGTGGATACAAATACGAATTTGCCGAAACCAAGACAGTGATAAAACAAGATGTTATCTTGCAACAAATAAAGAATGTATTGAAACTGGGGACAGTTGAAGGAAGTTTTTCGGAAATCTACGACTTTAAAGAACATTATGCATTTGATATCAGCCCTTTTCAGAAGAAAGCATTGTTGAGAACGAAAGCTATCGTATTAGTTGGCTTTGATTTGGATAGTATTGTTATTAAAGTGGATGATGATGATAAAACCATAATGATATCAGATATCCCTAATCCTAAAATACTTTCAATCGATCATGACTTGGATTATTATGACATCACAGAGGGTACATTCAACGCTTTTACCAAAGACGATTATAATAGGATGAATAGTCAAGCTAAAATAGGTATTCAAAATATAGCGAAGAAGAGCAATCTTTTTAGTAATGCAAAAACGCAATTGGATGAGCATTTGAATTTGCTGAAAACATTATTGGCTTCTTATGGTTGGAAACTGAAATATAGTTATAAAACGCCTGTTGAATTGCAGGGATAATAAAAAGACGCTTGTCTGGGGAAAGACAAGCGCCATAAACAAAACGAAAAACCAACTTTTACTATAAACTCTGCCTTAATTTAACTCTTAAAGTTTGATATTTATTGTCTCTTAATATTTTTAATTTCAATGTATCTCCGATTTTAACAAAATTTAACACTTTTCTTAAATCTTCAAATGTGTTTATTTCAGAATCATTTGCTTTTACTATGATATCACCGGGTAAAACACCTCCAAATTCTGCAGAGCTACCCGTCTGAACTTCATCAATATAAACGCCGGAATCCAATTTTAAGTTCAAATCTTTTTGAATTTGTTTATTAATTGTCGCAGCGGAGACACCAAGCGAAACTTTTGAACCCAAATCGGAGCCGTTTCTTATTATTTGATCTATCACTTTTTTCATTAGATTACTGGGAATAGCAAATGAATATCCGGCATATGCTCCTGTTGGTGTGGCTATTGCTGATGTGATGCCAAGCAAACGCCCCTCAGAGTCTATAAGAGCTCCGCCACTATTTCCGGGATTTACAGCAGCATCGGTTTGGATAAATTCTTCCAGTGCGTGATCGTCCTTGATTATATTTATGTTTCGGGCTTTGGCACTGATGATTCCGGCAGTAACTGATGATGTCAAGTAGTCAAAAGGATTTCCAATAGCCATTACCCATTCTCCAACTTGAGCTTTATCAGAATTAGCTAGCTCTAATACAGGTAGATTTGTTTCTTCGATTTTTATAACAGCCAAATCTGTAGAAGGGTCTGTCCCTATTTTTTTTGCCTTGTATTCCCTTTTGTCTGACAGAGTCACGATAATATCATCGGCAAAATCAACAACATGGTTATTTGTGACAATATATCCGTCTTTTGATATTATCACACCCGATCCACCACCTTTCATCCGGTAAAATTGATTGTTTTGGCCAAAATCAAAAAAATCTCTAAATGAGAAACCAAATGGATCTTGTCCTCGGCGTTGAAATCTTTTTTTAGCTTTATTAGCACTCTCTTCTGCTCTGATATGTACAACTGCTTTAGTACCAAGTTTTGCTGCCTTGGTAAAATTAAATGGATAGGTTTTTGGGGAATAAGCGACCTGTTTAGCTTGGTGGTTGTTATCTACAATCACCAATTGTTTGTTATTAAACAAAAGCTTATTTCCTCCTAATACAATAATTCCTCCGATTATTCCAGCAAGAATTATTGATAGATAATACTTTTTATTTTCCATTGAGTTTATTTTTTGTTAAAAAAATCTGAATTTTGAAAATTGCCCGTTTTTATGCAGACACATATTAATACTTAGACTGTATAAAAAGATTAACGGTATTTTATGCCTTTTAGGAGTAGCTTTTTAATGCTTTTAACATTATTTTAACATTAGAAGTATAATCATGTTTTAAATCAAGATTATACTTTTGGTTTTATGTAGGTTTTAGAGACTCACCCAAATAATTCCTTAAGTATTAATCTTGTCTTTTCCCTTGACTCATGGTTAATCAAACAGTTATTATAGTATTGTATAACTCCTGTTTGATCACTTTGCTTCAGAAATTTTTTCTACCACAATGATGTTAGAGACATTTGCTTATTTCAAAATTCACTTATGAAATCAAAAATCCATTAGCTTCGTTAAACAGCCGGTTGACCAATTTCTTGCCAGATCTGAGCCTGACTCTTGTCCGTAAATATACACCCCAACCATGAGTCATGCGTGCCCTTAAACAGCAGTATTTTACTGACTTTTGCCTTTTTGATGCAAAGATATCTATTTGGTTTTTTTGTAACAAAGTCTTGAAACCCGTATTAGAAGTTATGTGTGATGCTAAGATTAAAACCCTTATCGGTTTTAGAGATACTAATATCTGTATTTTTATTCAGATAAGGTGTAGTAAAAAGATAAGCGCTTACTGTGCCAACGATGACTCCTCCTAGTACATCCCAATGGTCGTGTTTTTTTGCATAAATACGACTCCAGCCTACATAAGATGCTAAAACATATGCAGGGATGCCTACTTTCCATCCATAGCGTCTTTCAAAAAAAGCGGCTCCGACAAAAGAACTCATAGTATGACCTGAAGGAAATGCTAAATTTCCACCATTTGGTCTTTCCTTATTAATTATATATTTTAAACTGTATGTAGTAACCATTGCAACCCCCAAAGCTTTTGCGAACTGATAGACTCCTTTGTAATTATCATCATGATAAACCAATGTTGTCGCAAATGATGCAGCAGGAATAAGGATGCTTAAAATGTCACCGGAACTTTCAATATTGGATTTTTGCGAATATATTGTCGAACTTGACAGGCAAATTGCCGCAATATATATGAATTGTGTGATTTTTTTCATACCATAATTAATATAAAGTATTTTCTTATTGAAGAGATATTTATTTTACTTGCTCAATTTAGATAACTCTTCTTTTTGGGTTTGTATTAAATCTTCGAGTTTATCAATTTTCTTTTTGAGGTACTCTATCTCTTCGTTTTTAAGTTCAAGTTCTTTTGTCAAAGCTTTATTATCTTTGTTACCTGATATATCAATTGTTTTTGTGCTTTCTGATGGCGAAGGTTTATTGCTTTTAAATATTTCAATGTTTTTTATTTTTGCAAATGGGTCTACTCCATTATAATAACTAGCACCGATGTAGGATAGGGGAGCGGCAATAATAAAAAAGATAAAAAACTTAGCACATCCGGTCATTTTGTATTTTTGAGCCATAATTATGTTATATATTGATTAATTTGTCCAAAAGTATGATAATTGCTATTAAATTAATAATATTTTAGACTATTAAATCAAAAAAATCTATTAATTTTATGAAGTTTTTAGCAAAATG
>JALVAD010000611.1 GCA_027011385.1 Saprospiraceae bacterium
TTGTATTTCCCACATTTGGAATTGTCGCAACAAGTATAACACTATTTGGTGAATTAGTACTAATTTTATAAATAGCTCCTGCTCCTCCAGGGCCATACCCAACATTCCTTTTTGCAAATGCACTAACAAAAACTGAATTTGTACTATTTTGGATAGCCAATCCATAGGTTGCACCAACCTCATCAATAGTAGCCAACACAGTAGGTCGAGGAGAAGTTACTGGGCCTCTCTGGCTCATACGCCACATATTCACAGCTGGTAAAACGTCGTGTCCTGGGTCATTAGCCGCTCCAATTATATAGTTAGGTGAAATCAGGTTTGGGTCACCTTCACAGAACTCATTAGGGTCAAATAAGCCAAAATCAATATCTGTTAAAGGTGCTGTGACAAACTGAACGGAAGAGTTTGCTCCTCCTCCATCAGCACTTTCTTTTAAGTAAGTTGGCCAACCACTAAATTCCACTCTTACTGCACCTGTTGCTGCAATAGTGTATGTGCCGTCTGAAGCAGTAGTTGTAGTAGTTCCTCCCGGATAAACAGTCACGGTTACTCCCTCCACACCCATTTCATTGGCATCTTTTACACCATATGTGTTCATTGATGTACCATTGACAGGCAAATCTCGAAAAACAGTCCCACTAACCTGTGCATCTATTTTTTGCGCTGCCAAAAACAATACAGCTAAAAACGTCAGTAAAAAATATATTTTTTTCATTTTAAAACTTTTTATAAATAATTTATATTATATTTAAAAACAATTTACATATCTACAAAATTCATCTAATTTTCTTGAACTGTTGCTGTTCCACAATTAATAGCAGGGCAATTGCTGCATGAATTTACCGGAGCTGAAGTAAATGTCATATTGCAAGTTGCATCCGCTGCATCTTGAACTGTTACCTGATAAGTGCTTGTACCGTCAGCTGACAAATTTGCATTAGCAGCATCTCCGGGAATAGTTACCGGTGTTCCACTTGCTGTACTTGGACTGGTATAACCGTTTACTAGTACTATGTAGTTTCCACTTCCATTGGACACTGTAGCAGTAACGGTCAAATCAAAATAGTCATCCGTATCATCACCTGCCGTACCATTATCACTGCACGTTGTCGTGTGGGTTTGGGTGATAGAACAGATTGGTCCATTACTACAACTGTTTTGCTGTACTGTTGTCGTAATCGTACAATTTGCATCATCTACATCTGTTATTGTTACAGTATAAGTTGTTCCGTCAGCACTACCCCCTTGTAACTGGAATGAGGTTGCACTTCCATATGTACCAGTTGTCGGTGTAACTGTACCGCCATTATTCACAGAAACATTATAAGTCGTCCCTAAATCAGAACCTGTAGGATTCAAATCAAATGTAATATAATCATCCGTCGCATCTGATGCAGTACCATTATCATTGCAGGTTTCATTGGTCTTGCCGGCTGAGGTTAGAGAACAAGATGCTTGAGGAGCATATCCTATATCATAGCTATGATTATTTGCCCCTGAGTATGGAATATCTGCAGCTGAAATATTGACCACCCCTGAACCTGAATCTGCATCACTATCATTCTTATCCGAATTAGAACCTTCTCCCGAATTTTTAGTAGTTAAAGAATTACCTCCGGATGAGGTAGGTACTGTTAATGTATAATCCATACCCGACATCAATTGTGTTATATTATATATATGACTAGCGGTAGTTGTTCCATTTGGATCATTGCTAAAAATATAGTTCCCATTGGCATCGGTTGTAGCGGTAGCTATTGTTGTACCTCCCTGTTTAAGTTCTACAGTAACCCCTGATATTCCAGATTCGCCGGGATCTTGTACTCCGTCACCATCCGTATCTTCCCAGACTAGGTTGCCGATTTCTATTGGAGCAGGATCTGATAAAAGTTCTAAATCCCCCAAACCAGTTGACTTACCATACGTCAAAGCATTAGGAGAACCGCCACCATAATCTCCACTTTCATACAAAGTATAAAAACTATGATTACCACCTCCTACTCTTATTCCATCATTTCTCAATCTTAAGACTCCGCCACTATAATCGCTTTGTGGATCCATATCTGTTGTTACGACTTCATCACTTCCTTGTAATTGAACTAAACCTCCTTGAGTTGTCTCCCAATGGAAACCATTATTCCCTCCATTCCCATTTGGATCAGGTGTACCATCTAAAGCCCATAAGTCCCATGCGTAAAACTCATAACCATTTACCCCTGAATTGTTTTTTCCTGAACTGGCATCACAAACTCCTCCTCCTAAAACACCACTTTCCAAACTATAAGAACCCAGTGTCCCGCAAACTCTAATAATATCACCACCCGTTGTCCCCCATTTTAATCCTGAATTCATATACAAAGGTAAGGACGTTCCAGTTTGATCTCCAAATCTATCCCTAAAACCAAGAATCAAACCCTTCTCATCAAATTCTATATCCGCAAGTATCGGCTGAGGATACCATATCTCATGACTTGAACTTGTTTCAGGTAAAGGTGAAATATTTGTCGGATCATTTACCCATCCATGCCACATATCGTCAGAACCTGAACCACTATAAGGACCAGAATCCAACACTGGTTGACGTGTATATTGTAATGGAATTGTTAATTCCAAATTCCAAACAGCTGTAGCATTAGTTATATCTATATCCATCGAATATACATAAGAATTAGAAGCATCTTCACAAGTTGTTCCCAAAAACAATTTACCATCTTTTACTCCAAGAGCAAATGGACGTGAAATTGTACCTCCTCCACACGGAGATGGAGTGTCCCAAGTCTGAAGGATACTAGCTGATGCCACATTTCCATCCGAAATATCAATCACATAGATTTTTCTATCATATAGATTAACTGCAAACAATGTTTTATCATCTTCCGAAATTTCAATATCACCAAATCCAATTTTACCAACACCATCAAAACTTGCATTATTAACACCTAAATCCAATATTTCTCCATTAGACGTTGTTATAAAATCATGAGGATCTGTCCCCGTTGACCCTGTTACACCGGTTAACGCATCTAATTCTATAACTCCTGCAACAGTATTATTACTTACATCCAACATATATATTGCATCAGGACCATTTGGACCATAGCCGGAAAACCGTTTTTGATATGCACCAAGGTATAATATTTTTTTTGTTACTTGATAAGCCAAACCATAAGTACTGCCTATCTGCCCGAAATTTGCAATTGTTGTACCTTGAAAAGCTCCAGTGGGATTACCATTAGATTGAAAATCATGTCCGGTAGCTTCAATTGGTACTGATAAATGTCCATACATACCATTTGCCGCACCTGTAGATTCTCCTTCGTACAATACAGAAGTTGAAATTCTAGGATTGACTTGACTATAATCTGCAGGATTATGCAATCCAAAATTTATATTACTCGAAGGCGCTATAGTAAATTGAATTGATGAATTCACCCCACCGGCATCAACGCTTTCCTCTAAATATGAAGGCCAACTGCTAAATTCGACTCTAACTGCCCCCGTCGCCGCTATGGAATATGTCCCGTCTGCTGCAGTAGTTGTAGATGCTCCCCCCGGATATACAGTCACGGTAACTCCCCCAACACCGGTTTCGTTAGCCTCTTTAACTCCATAAACATTTTGACTTGTACCCGCTACAGGCAAATCCCTAAATACCGTTCCACTAACCTGTGCATTCAAATTTTGTACTGCTAAAAACAAAACAGCTAAAAACGTTAGTAAAGAATATATTTTTTTCATTTTATAAAATTTTATTAATAAATTATTTCTTATAATCAATGCCAATCTAAGCCCCTCACACTTAGTAGACACAAAAAGTAACATCACCCCCTATCCAATTCAACAGAAAATAAATCTTTTATTTCTCATATATTATGTTTTTTAATATAATTGATTCACTTCCGCCTCCCTTACATTATCTTAAGTATCCTTTATCTGATTTTCTCATAATATAATACTGTTAACACACGTATTAACATTAGCAATATGTGGCACTTGATATTGCAACGATATTGAGGCAGAAATCGGAGATATTCAACACCCTCATTCTTATCTATGACCTCAATCTTATTTATCGATTGGTTTTGTCTAAAATGCTAAATAGCATTCACTCTCTACATACCTAAAGGGCAAAATGAGCAGTTTTTGGACAATTTAGTAACGGTATTTTTTACATTTTTATTTTTATAATTCGTAAACACCTGATTTACTATACACAATTATTGCGTAGATATCTAATCAATATTAACCATATTATTATTTTTTTTAGTTCTATGTAGATATGAGGCATTAAAATATTAAAATAATTAAAATATCTAAATTTATTTGGAGGTCAAATGAAATCATCTCCTCCTTGTTTAGAGTGCTTAAACATACTTATCCAAAAATACGGTAAAGTATCCTGAAAAATGACATACAACCGACCTTAATATAATTATTTTTTTGTATTTTGGCATTTCAAAAGCTACCATATGAAGAATCTCCCTATTTAAATACAGATATTTTCAGAAATAATAACAGAAAGCTATATTTATATTGACAAAACAGAAACAGCATTTAACCTTATTGATAAAGGTAAATATTACCTTCTTTCCCGACTGATACTATTTGGCGAAAGTCTTTTTTTAGATACCCTCAAAGAGATTTTCGAAAGCATTAAAGATTTTTTTAAGAGATTGTATATCTACGATAAGTGGCATTGGGAGATGAAACATCAGCTTTTGAGAATAAGTTTGGCGTCGGGAATATATAAATCGATTCAGGACTTATCAGAAAACTTATTATGGATATTAAAAAAACGGAGAGAGAATTAGGTATAAAATCAATAGCGTCCTAAACGATTAAAAAAAAGTTAAAAAAAGGAGAAGTAATTTTATATCTCAAATTATCTTTGAGTTTGAACAAAAAAACAACTTCTCCAATGACAAATATAACATTATTTAGCCAAATAATATCAGTACTTGATAGAAATAGTTTCAAAAAGCTAGTAAAAAAATATGGTACAGATAAACATCAAAAAGGATTTAATAGTTGGTCGCATTTAGTATCAATGCTTTTCAGTCAATTTGCCAACAGTCAATCCCTTCGTGACATCAGTAATGGATTACGATCAGCTACAGGAAATTTAAATCATTTGGGAGTAAATAAAGCTCCTACAAAATCTAATCTCAGTTATCAGAATAAAAACCGTAATTGGGAATTATTCAGAGC
>JALVAD010000612.1 GCA_027011385.1 Saprospiraceae bacterium
TTTATATCCTATTTTATTGGTTATAAGCTTTTATTTGCTTTGGTAAAATTTATTTAGGACACTATTGATTCTCAATCTACATTTTTTAGACCTTTTATCTCAGTTCCCTATAGCTTCGCTAAATCCCAATCCATCTTTATCCTCACCCCCTAGTGAAATATTCAAAAATGAATTTCACAGGGCAAGCTTGCCCTCTCCTTTTAAAAAGTATATTATGATTTTTTAAAATATTGTAAAAGGAGAGGGAAAAGAGTGCGGGTCATTTGGTATAGCTCTTGTAGGTACGTGTTTATAATTAATCTATAGAATCTTTACGAAAAATTAATAGCCACTCCTGCCGATTAAACACACTCCCACTCCCCTTCTCCTTGAAAAAAGTATGTTTTAATGAAAATGCTGGCGCATAAAAGGAGAAGGGGTCGGGGGATGAGGTTCTAAAGGAGAGGGAAAACGGTGCTCGACCGTTAGGAACAGCTCTTGTAGAATTGCGTTTATAATTAATCTATAGAATCTTTACGAAAAATTAATAGCCTCTCCTGCCGATTAAACACACTCCCACTCCCCTTCTCCTTTGAAACTATATGTTTTAATAAAAAAGCTGACGTATAAAAGGAGAAGGGGCCGGGGATGAGGTTACACAAGCAAAGCGAAGATAGCATAGTTTCAATTTATCCTTTCAGAAAACAGACTCTTTTTTTCATTTCATCGACGAATTTGACCATTTCATCCGAAAAATACAGAAAACTTTCAGCGACACCAAAGTTTTCTCGGTAATTAATTATACATTTGCACATTTTAAAATTATTATCAAATCTTAATCAGAACTTAACAAAGAAAATGGACAGGCAGACTATTATAAGTGACATCTCAAAGATATATATGAGCTACGGAATAAAATCCATAACGATGGATGATATAGCCAAAAGCCTGAAAATATCCAAAAGAACTTTATACGAGTTGTTTGAAACAAAAAATAATTTGGTTAAGATTATTGTAGAAAAAAAGATTGAAGATGAAAAAATCATAATCCAAAAATTCATCAATGAATCAGAAAATGCTATTGAAGTTATGGTCAATATTTCTAGGACAATGATTCAAATGTATAAGGACTCTCATAATTCGGTATTACAAGATTTAAAAAAATATCATGCTGAAGCTTGGAAGAAGATTGATGATTTTCACAATAACTATATTTCATTTGTAGTAAAACAAAATCTCGATAGAGGTATAGAAGAGGGGTTTTACAGAAAGGAAATAAATCCTAAAATATTATCCGCATTTTATATTATTCAACTTCAATTATTTTCAAATTTATCAAATTTCAAGTTAAAGAAAGAGAAGCACGAGGAGTTGATTAAACAATTTTTTGATTACCACATATTTGGCATTTTGTCAATTGAAGGAATAAAGTATTATTTAAATTTAAATAAAAAATAGTATATGAAGTTTTTAAAACCAGTATTATTCATCGTATTATTCATCGTATTATTCATCAATCTATCTTTTGGGCAGCAGATAAAGTCATTTAGTATAGATGATGCTATTTTGTATGCGACAAAAAATAGTCCTGAGATTATCAATGCAAAATTGAAAGTTCAAGATGCGAAACAACAGAAAATTGAAACAAGAGCAATAGGGCTGCCTAAGTTGTCATTCAGCGGTGATTACAACTACTTTTTTGATATTCCAACCCAATTGTTACCGGATTTCATCAGCCCATCGGTATATGGCGTCTTAGCACAAGAGCAATTAATAAATCATCCGCCACCTCAAGGATCCGACAGGTTTTTTGAAGCAAAATTTGGACAAAACCACAATCTAACATTGGGTACGAACCTCAATTCTATACTCTTTAGTGGTGAGTACTTAGTTGCTTTAAAGACTTCCAAGGTTTATGAAAATTTTTCTAATCAACAAATGGAGGCCACAGTCAAATCCGTAAAAGATAAAACAAAAGAGGCTTATTTACCTGCTTTGCTTATCAATGAAAACATCAATATTTTGGATAAAAACATAGCAAATCTTAATAAGCTCAAAAACGAGATGCAACAGATGTACAAGGAAGGTTTTGTTGAGCAATTGGATGTTGATAGATTGGTACTTTCACTTGAAAACCTAAAAGTAGAAAGAGAAAATATCAAAAACCAAGAGGTAATAGTGAAGAATGTATTAAAATTGACAATGGGCTACCCTATCGAAGATTCTTTGGAGATTGTGGATAATATAGATAAAATACTCAATTCGATAGATGATTCCAAACTATTCAGCAAGTTAAATCTCGATAAAAGACCGGATTATTTGACACTTAAAAAAAGTTTGGAATTGCAAAATCTAAATATAAAAAGATACAAATCCCAATATCTACCGACCTTGGTTGGTTTCGGAAGTTACAGCCAAAAAATGGTAGGCAATAACAAAGATGATTTAAAATGGTTTCCCACTTCATTAGCAGGATTGACATTGAAAATGAATATTTTTGATGGTTTGGGACGAAAAGCAAAAATACAAAGAGCCAAACTGTCATTACAAATGGCAGAAAACGATTTAGATAAGTTTCAAAGTGTCATCAATATGCAGGTCAATAACGCAAAACTAGCATATACAAGCGCTAATAAAAGTTTAAAATCAAGAGAAGCCAATTTAAACTTGGCCGAAAGGATATACAATACATCTAAAATCAAATACAAGGAAGGAATTGGCTCTAGTGTTGAATTAACTCAAGCGGAACAAAGTCTGTATCAGGCTCAAGCAAATGTCTTAAAAGCAAAATACGAATTGCTTGTAGCAAAAATAAAATTGTACTCCGCATTAGGGTATTAGTCTAATAGTAAAAATCAAATTCAGAAAAATGAAAAATTATAAACAAATGAATAAAGCATTATCAGTTATTATTATATTAAGCCTCGTTGTTATTTCTTGCAAAAAAGAAGAAACTACTGCTCTACCGAATGATTTGGATAGCCTTCAAGTACTAATCAAAGAAAAGAAAAATGATGTCTTGAAATTGCAAAATAAAATTAAAAAAATCCAGCATAAAATAGACAGTATTCAACCTGAATTAAAAAGGAAACCAGTGGTAGATGTTATTACAATAGGAAAATCCAAATTCGATAAATACTCTGAAATTCAAGGTACGGTCCAATCTGACGACGTGATAAAAGTAAGTGCAGAAATACCTGGAAGATTAGTCGGTGTTTATGTCGAGGATGGCGATAATGTGAGAAAAGGACAATTAATAGCAAAACTCGATGTTAGCGATATTAGCAATAAGATGGAAGAATTAAAAAAATCTTATGAATTGGCTCAAGATGTTTACGAAAGGCAAAAAAGGCTTTGGGATCAAAATATAGGTTCCGAAATACAGTATCTAAGCGCAAAAAACAATAAAGAAAGGCTGGAAAAAGCAATTGCATCTATAAAACATCAATTGAGCAAAGCAAATATTTACGCACCTGCTTATGGAGTAATTGACAGCAAAAGAGTTGAACCCGGAGAGATAGTTTCACCCGGATATCCATTGATGCTCATATTGAATACTCGCAAGATAAAAGTAATAGCAGATGCTCCTGAATCATATCTCAAATCGGTAAAACAAGGTAATATCATAGATGTTAAATTCCCTGCAATCAACTACGAAACAAAAAATAAAATTTCACGTATTGGCAGCACTATCAATCCGGCAAACAGAACATTTGCTATCGAAGTTAAAATTAATAATCCCAAAAATATGTTAAAACCAAATCTGCTCGCTGTTCTATTGATAAATGACTTGTCCTTAGATGATGTTATAGTTATCCCAAGCGATTTAATCCAATACGAGATTAGTGGAAAACCATTTGTAATGATAGTAAAAGAGGGTAATAAAGCGACAAAACAATATGTCGAAACCGGTGAAGATTATGATGGTAAAACAGTCATTAATTCAGGATTAAATGAAGGTAGCACACTTATTACAAAGGGTGCGCGAAGCATCGTTGAAGGAGAATTGGTTGATACAAAAATGGAACAAGAAAACAAATAGTTATGAGCGAGAGCAATAGAAAAAATAAAAAACTTAGAAGCTTTTGGTTAACTAATTTCGCATTAGAAAACGCTACAAGCATTCTACTTCTGACCGTAATGATAGTTATTTTTGGGCTAAAATCTTATCGTGATATACCCAAGGAAATGATGCCGGAGATCGATTGGCCTCAAATATTCGTTACCACAATGTACTATGGGAATTCAGCCGAAGATATAGAAAATTTAATTTCCAGACCAATTGAAAAGAAACTAAATACCATAACAGGCATAAAAAACGTAAGTTCAACTTCAATGCAGGATGTATCATTCATCATCGCTGAATTTGAATCTGATGTTGACCTCGCAGATGCAAAGCAAAAAGTGAAAGACGCTGTTGACAATGCAAAGCCTGATTTACCCAATGACTTGACAGCTGACCCAATGGTTAAGGACTTAAATCTTTCCGAAATACCGATTATGACCGTAAATCTATCGGGAAATTACACCAATGATGAACTAAAAAGTTATGCAGAATATCTCGAAGACGAAATTGAAACTCTCGACCAAATATCGGATGTCGTCATCAAAGGAGCACAGGAAAGAGAAGTAAAAGTAAATGTAGACATTGCCAAGGCAAACGCAGTGAAAGTTTCTTACAGGGATATTGAGAATGCCTTTAAAAGTGAAAATCTCACTATGTCAGCAGGTGAATATTTGAAAAATGGCTTTAGATCCAATATCAGAATCGTAGGAGAATACAAAAATGTGAAAGATATGGGCAACCTTATCGTCAAATCACTGTTCGCAAAACCTATATATCTCAAAGACATTGCAACTGTAGATTTTGATTTCAAAGATAGAGCAAGCATTGCAAGAAATAATGGACATCCTGTATTTTCATTGGATGTAATAAAGAGAGCCGGAGAAAATCTTATAATTGCAGCAGATACTATAAATGGTATAATATCTTATGCACAAAAAAATATTTTCCCTTCCGATTTGGAAGTAACCGTATTCAATGACCAATCGATAAAAGCCAGGAAATCTGTTTCAAATCTTGAAAATAGTATTATTTCGGGTATGATTTTGGTTTTACTTGTACTTATGCTCTTCTTGGGCTTAAGAAACGCTACTTTTGTTGCTATTGCAATTCCTTTATCAATGCTTATGGGGATTATGTTCTTAAACATTTTCGGTACTACATTAAGTATGATAGTCCTTTTTGCCCTTATTTTAGCCCTAGGAATGCTGGTTGATAATGGTATTGTCGTTGTCGAAAACATATACCGACATATGCAGCAAGGATACAGCAAATGGGATGCGGCAAAATACGGTGCCGGAGAGGTTGCCGTCCCTATTATAATCTCTACTGCTACGACTTTAGTCGCATTTTTACCACTAGCCTTTTGGCCGGGAGTAATCGGTAGTTTTATGTTTTATTTACCTTTTACACTTATTGTTGTACTTCTGTCATCACTGTTTGTAGCATTGGTAATAAATCCTGTTTTGACATACCAATTTATGAAAATAGAGGATGAAAATTACGATAAGAAAAAGAAGAATAGAAATTTCTTTATTTCAGTAGCTATTTTACTCATAATATCTGTTGTAGCACACTTCACTGGGATATTGTGGCTTAGAAATCTAATGGCTTTAGCTGTAATCATATCATTTTTGAATTACTATTTGTTTACTCCAACGACTAAATTTTTCAAGGATACAATATTGCCTTGGATGGAAAGAACATATGATATGTTTATCCGTTTCTCTCTAAAAAAATATTTGCCGATAGCATTGTTTTTCGGAACGATAGTTTTGATGTTCTTCTCAATTGCATTACTCAATATAGCCAAGCCAAAGGTTGTTTTCTTTCCCGAAACGGATCCTAATTTCGTAAATGTTTTTATTGAATTGCCAATGGGAACCGATATAAACGAAACAAATAAGACTGTCAAGATATTTGAAGAAAGGATAAATAAAGCTATAGCCCCCTACAAAGATATCGTTGAATCTGTCCTAGTACAAATAGGTAAAAATACAGGAGACCCCAATGGCCCTCAAGAGCCGGGTTCTTCACCGCATAAAGCACGAATTACAATAGCTTTTGTTGCTGATGATCTAAGGGGAGATATATCCAGTTACGATGCTATGAAAGCCATCCAAAACACTGTTTATGGAATAGCAGGAGCTAATGTAATCGTAGATAAAGATAAGGGTGGTCCTCCTACGGGTAAACCCATTAATTTAGAAATAGATGGAGATGATATCGACAAACTACTCACTACTTCTCAAGACATCATCAATTTCATCAATAAGCAAAATATTCCAGGAATAGAAGAACTGAAGGCGGATATAAAAATCGGAAAACCCGAAATTCTAATTAAAATAGATAGACCGGCAGCAAGACGATACGGCTTGTCTACATATTCCATTTCAGATGCAATCAGAACATCTGTTTTTGGTAAAGAAGTCTCAAAGTTCAAAAAAGGAGAAGATGAATATCCGATAATGCTAAGAATGAATAAAGAAAGTAGATATAAAATTAATGATTTGCTTAACCAAAAAATCACATTTAGAAATCCTGCTAATGGCAAGATAGTTCAAGTACCTATATCTGCTGTAGCTACTGTCAGTTATTCTTCAACATTTTCTTCTGTTAAAAGGAAAAACTTAAAACGTGTGGTTACGGTTTATTCAAATGTTTTGAAAGGATACAATGCCAATGAAATAGTAGATCAAATCAAAGCTCTGATGATCAATTATAAAATGCCAATCGGATATAGCTATACTTTTACAGGGGAGCAAGAAGAGCAAGCTGAGAATACTGCTTTTTTACAAAATGCATTTGGCATCGCTCTATTTTTGATATTCCTACTGCTTGTAGCCCAATTTAATTCTATAATATCTCCGTTTATTATTATGTTTTCAGTATTGTTTAGTACTATCGGAGTATTTCTGGGAATAATAGTCAATAATCAAGACATAGTGATTATTATGACCGGAATCGGAATAATATCGCTTGCCGGTGTCGTAGTCAATAATGCAATCGTGCTGATAGACTATATCAATTTATCTATAAAAAGGAAAAGGGAAGAACTTGGTTTACCCGACAATAAACTACCTCTTAATCTGGTAAAAGAAGGAATTATAGCAGCGGGTACTACAAGGCTTAGACCTGTTTTATTGACCGCCATTACTACAGTTCTCGGAATGCTTCCAATGGCTTATGGCTTTAATTTCAACTTCTTTACATTGATATCTGATTTGGATCCTCAGATATTTTACGGAGGAGACAACGTTCAGTTTTGGGGGCCATTAGCTTGGACAGTTATTTATGGATTGATTTTCGCTACATTCCTGACTTTGATAATAGTACCGGTTATGTATTGGCTAGCGTATAGACTCAAAATGTTGGTAATAAAAGAAAAATAATTATATTTGTGGTGGAGTAAGTAAGCTGCTACACTAAAAGAGTTCATTTGAGGCGATCAAAAAAGATCATAAATAGCTTTTAGAACAACCTCATTTGTTGTGTTTTCGTGCAGGCATTATATTATTTATAAAAGAATATAAAATGAAAAATCTACTAATTGCGATCATTATTCTTAGCACGGCTTTCAGTTCAAATATTTTTGCTCAAAAGAAAAATACAGATAAAATTGAATTGGAATTACAAAAATATTTTATCCAGCATGGGCAGCGGGGCGGAACTACTTCTGATATAATGCCATATATTATAATAAATGGGAAATATATCGAAGACAAGTATTATGATAAAAAATTCTTTAGAAGTATATTTAGTGATTGTCCAAAAGCTTATAAAAGATCAAAATTATATCTTGATAAATATAAGAAATCCAAAAAAATAAATCGAATAGGAATTTTGACAGGATTAACAGTAGGTACTGCAGGTATCGCTTATTTTTTAAGCAAAAAAAATAAAAATTCTCTATTCTACTCCGGTCTATCAGCTGCTGCGGGTATGTCAATAACATATCTGTTTAGATATAAAGCAAAGAAAACACGACAATCTGGATATAAATATCTAAAATCCGGAGTTGATTATTATGATAAAAACTGCTATGTGGAATCTGCCACCTTTGATACTAAAGACACTTCTGATTCAACAGAACCAAACAAACCAAAAAAAACTAAGAAAAATAAATTTAAAAGGAAATATGAAATAAAAATGGATAATTTTAAAAGAACGTCTTTTCTTAGGTTGACCATTAATTACGTTGGATTAAAATTTGGATATTCCACTCTCCAAGTTTTCCCGGGAGTTGAGTTAAACTATTTCAAAAACGGTTTATCAATAAATAGTGAAATTAATTCAGCTATTTTTGATGGGGAATCCCTCGTATGGCTTACAGATTATAGTGACTCACGTACGGCTTATCCTAAAAAAGTTAATAAACCTTTGCATATGCAAATTGGAATCTCATATCCGTTAATCTCCACGACAAAACCTTATAGACCTACAACATTACTAGGAAAAAATAGAAGCATTAATTATACCTTGGAAACAGGCGGTGGCAAAAAATTAGTGACATACGGTATATTACTGAGAATAGATTATGACAAATCTACTAAAAGAATTTTAGTATTCAGAGATGCAAGCACTAGTTTTGCCCCTAGCACAAACAGCTTAAATATAAAAGTCAACAACCCAATATTCTTCCAAAGCTCTTCAAATTTAGCCATTGGACTAAACAGAAACGTATTCTCAAGCTATACTTTAGAGACCAATGATAACAGATTTAAATCCCATATCAAATCTACAACTTTAATCTCAAGTTATGTTGTCGCCAAATTAAGTTTAAATCACAAATTTAGTGATATGGAATATAATGCTTTTGTAAAAAAATATCCTATCGTTTTCAAAGACTTAGATTTTACCAAATTTGGATTTGCAACTGGAGTTAGTTTAGAAACAAAAAGCAAATTTTATGGATATAAATTCTCTTTTGAATTAGGCTTAAATCCACACATTGACAAAAAGAATTACAAAGATTACTATGGTCAAATCAAAGCAGGTGTTCTATTTGGGAAAGTGTTTAATTAGTGCTTTGAGTTCAGAGTTTCGAGTTTCATGTTCCGAGTTCAGGATTTCAAGTCTATATTTGGTAAGATAGAACAAATACACAAGGTGTTTTCACTAATTTTCAAAATATTTTTTATCATATACTAATACTTCTTTGTCTTTCAATAAATAAAATTTTTCATTTTCATAAATAACCAGTTGTGACTTTAAATTGAAACTATCAAAACAAAGTTTATTTTTTTCAGCAAAAAGATTTAATTGCATAGAAACAAAACAATTTTCCTTTGGATTATAATAGTATAGCTTGTCCTTTATTATGGTCGGTTTTGATACATCTTTTATATTTAAACTTTTCTCAAAGTAGCCCAAATTATTGAACAATAAGATTCCTTTGTTTTTGTCTGCTATAATCACATAATTATCTCTATCAATAATCTTTGCATCTATGATATCTTCGGGAGTAATCGAACCGGTAGGAAAGCTCTCATCAATAATCCTACCGCTCTTATCAATTTTTTTCAACTTGTATAAATATGAATCATATAACCAAATATTGCCATCATTTGCCATACCGGCAGCAGAGAAAAATGACTTATTGTCCAAATTAATAGCTCCTATTTCAGAAAGTGAATTATCAAGCAAGACAATAATTTGTTGTTCCTTGTAAAAAAGGAGAATCTTATGTGGATTGCTTACATCAAGAGCTGCCAACTTACCGGCATTAAAATTACTGTATGAATATACCTTAACACTATTGCTATATTTCAAGATATTTCCTCTTGTGTCAACGGTATAATAATCCCCCAGTTTATCCACTTCAATATCAACAATCTTTTTAATACCTAAATCGCTTTTGTTTTTAACAGTAGCACAGGAACTAAAAGCAAAAAACAAAAAAAACACCATAAGATGAGTGAGTCTAAGATTCATAATATCCTATTTTAATATCATTACCATCAAAAACTCCATAAGAAAAATGACTAATCCAATCTCCAAGATTTACAAACTTGGTTTTTTTATCAGACAAAAACATATTCAGTACGATATGTCTGTGACCGAAAACAAAATAATCAATCGAACTATCACTTTCGAGATATTTCTCAGCAAAAATAACCAAATGCTCCTTGCCTTCCCTGTATTGAACTTCATATTCAGAATGGGAATTACGGCTTAAATTGCTGAAATATTTCATTATTTTCAATCCTGTATTGGGATGAATTCTGGCAAATAACCACTGGAGAATCCTATTCGAAAACCCTATTTTCATCAATCTATCCAAAAAAGAAACCTCCCCTAGCCCATCACCGTGAGCCAAGTAAAACTTTTTTCCCAATATCTCTTTTATTACCGGTTTTCGAAAAGTAGGAATCTTGAGTTCCTTTTCAAAATAATCAAAAACCCACATATCGTGATTGCCTGTAAAGAAATATATAACTACCCCCTTGTCAGTCAACTCCCGCAGCTTACCAAGCAATAAATTAAACCCTCTTGGGACTACCTCTGCATATTCAAACCAATAATCAAAAACATCACCCATCAGATAAATTTCTTTTGCATCCTGTGATACCTGATCAAGCCAACTGACGACCATTTTCTCTCTTTCAGCACTTGATAGCTTACCATCATAGCCGAGATGAAAATCCGATGCAAAATATACCTTATTTTTTTTCATTACAATTTTGCCAATTGATCTTTTAGATAATTGATATTTTCTATTGCCATTACATCCACTCCTTTGCTCTCAGCAAGATAAAAACTCACCCAATCAGTAAGATTAACAAGGTACAACATTTGTTCTACCAAGGTATTTCCCTTAGCCTCAATTTCAATCATAGTATCCACATATTTCAATATAATTTCCTTGGTCAAATCAATTCTGGTATTTACTCTACCCGAATATAAATCAGATTTGATAAACACCACTGCTATATCATTATATTCACTAGCCCATCCTACCAATTCATTGTGGTTCATCTCCGGTATGACAGCATGATGCGCCAATGTTTTTGCATTCTCATTTAGTTGCTGTTTAAACCTTATCCCCAAAGGTTCAAATCCCACATTTGTATATATAAAAGGCAATTTTCCAATCAATCTATTACTTATTTCTTTTGCCTCTTCATTAATTCCGTTTGCTTCATTTTCTATCAGTCCAATAGCCTCAATCAATTCTCCAACCAAGTCTTTTTCCAATAATCCCATTTTATGCATAATTGCCAATTGGGAAACAAAAGAATATCCAAAACAAGCTCTTGGCGCAGGCCATCCTGAAGGAATCTTAATGTAATCAAATCCATTCTTAACAGCCTTATCAAGCAATTTACCTCCGG
Source organism: Saprospiraceae bacterium (assembly GCA_027011385.1). GTDB lineage: Bacteria > Bacteroidota > Bacteroidia > Chitinophagales > Saprospiraceae > JADJGA01. The sequence goes on from JALVAD010000612.1 coordinate 11,377, forward strand.
AAGTAATACTAATAATTTCTATTCCCTTTTCTGCGATTTTATCAAATGCTGTCAATGTCTCTTCAGTATTACCTGAATAAGATGATGCTATGACCAAAGTGTTTTTATCAACCCAATTAGGAACTTCATAGCTATTTGAAGTAAAAACAGGAACATTACCGTATCTATTCATCACTGAAGACAAAAAGCTACCAGCAATTCCGGAACCTCCCATTCCTAAAACCATAACTTTATTAATACTATCAGTATGTCTTTTCAACACATATTTATCTGTAATATCAATCGCTTCTTTAATTTGAGCTGTAAATTTATTAATCAGTTTATCCATTATATTTTTTTAATCTTTCCAATTTACCCTAGTAATTCAACCAAAATCACTGCAAAAATACAATAAAAAATCGCTAATAATGCAATTTCTAAATACATAATAAAATGTTTAAGATTTTTATCAGTTTAATATACAGATTAAAAAAACATATGCAAATATTATATATGTATGAAACTTTAAACTAAATTTGCGAAAAAAAAATAAGGCTTTGTCAAAGAAAATAGTAATAATACCGACATACAACGAAAAAGAGAATGCTGAAAAGATAGCAAATGCAGTTCTTAATCTCAATGAAGGATTTGATATTCTATTTGTTGATGATGGATCTCCTGATGGCACCGGTGAGATTATAAAGAATATGCAAAAAAAACATCCTGAAATTCATCTGATAGAAAGAGAAGGCAAACTCGGTTTAGGCACTGCTTATATTGCCGGTTTTAGATATTGCCTAGATCAGGGATATGATTTTATTTGTGAAATGGACGCAGATTTTAGCCATAATCCTAAGGATTTGCCCCGGCTTGTAAAGGCTTGTGAAAATGACATCTATGATTTGGCTATCGGTTCAAGGTATGTTAGAGGAGGTGGAGTGAAAAACTGGGGAATGGATAGAAAGGTATTATCCTATGGAGCTTCTCTATATGTAAGAGCCATTACATTTATGAATATAAAAGATCCGACAGCCGGTTTTGTATGTTATAAAAGAGAAGTTTTGGAAACGATTGACCTTAACAAAATCAAGTTTATCGGTTATGCTTTCCAAATTGAGATGAAATTTTCTGCTTGGACTTTAGGTTTTAGATTAAAAGAAGTGCCTATTGTTTTTACTGATAGAGTTGAAGGTGTCTCAAAGATGAGTTCCAACATTATCGGTGAAGCGGTTTGGGGAGTATTGAAAATGAAAATGGGCAGTTTCACTAAAACTTATAGAAAAAGCTAAGTAGAAGCTACAAAAAACAGGTTTTTCCCCTACTACTTAATTGTATAAGGCGTATTCAATTTTTTTATCACATATGAAAAAATCACATTATATGAAGACTGTTCATATATCGAAACAGGTGCATTTCATTTTTTCGCGTTATTATAAGAAATTTTGTTGATGTGGGCAACATTGCGTACCTACAGCATGCATTTTAGTTGGTATAGATTTTTTTACCCATGTTTTGTACCTAACGGTACATTGATGTAGTATATAGAAGTAAAACGGATTAATTTCATAAGTGGGGACTTCTGTGCAAATAGAAAAATTAACCTTATGTGCAAAAAAAATGAAATACACATATCAAAACACAACATAGTCTGATAATAGGCGTTTTACGTATATGCTTATTGTAATATCATTAAAATACTTTGGTATATTGCCTAAGCATTCTTGACTTTGTATCGCTTTTGTTGTAAATTGCAATCGGGTTTGTGCGATGCAAATACCGAATAAATTAAAATATTGTCCTATGTTGTATCAAAAAAAAGAAAGTCATTCTTATTTTTTATTAATATTTCTATTTTTTTCATTGAACCTTCCATTTAAGGCTTATTCAGACTCACCGGATACAAATGGTTATTCAGTAGAGAAAGGCAATAGTATAACTGCTTCTATTTCTACCAGATTTAGAGTTTTTGAAGCTGAAAATTGTCAATTATCAGGTATGAAGTTAAGAGCAGTGGCAGAATCTTGTCAAGCTAGTGACAAACTGGTTTGGAAATATATTATCGTCGATCCTGATGATAATGAAGTTATCCAATATTCTTATAATTTTACTCCTTTGCCTCAATCCGGAACAGTAGGTGATAATTCATTGGATGTATTAAACCAAGTTTTTGAGGCTAATTTGATCGTGCTAGACAAGTTGCCTTTGGGAGAATATAAAATTTCATGGACTCTTACCATAAATGATGAATATAGCGTAAGTAAAGATCAATACTTTGACATCGTGGATAATAATGCTCCTGTACCCGATTTGTATGAAAGCATTGAAGTAAATGGTTTTTTTATTAGAGCACGGGATTTTGACAAAGGAGAATGCGATGCTTGTACAGCTTCCAGTGACAATTGTTCTGATAATATCTATTTCACATTCGGTGATAAATTACCTGACTTTGATAATAACTCAAGTAAATGGGAAAAACAATTTTTGAAATACGGAAAGTATTTTTTCAATCCGAATACCGGCGCGATAAGTACGGAAAGAGCATATTTTGATTCATATGCAGATGCTTGGATACCGGAAAGAAACACTTCTGAAAGAACCATTAATTGCGAATTGATCGATGATATGAAAAATGAACATTTTAAAGTGTATGTTTGGGATGAATTTAAAAACAATGACGACAATAACTACAATAATTTTAGTTTCGATAATGTTTATTTTAAAACGACGGTAGTATTTGAATGTTATTCAGAAATTGCAGGATATGTAAAAAACATAAATTCAAAACGCCCTATTAAAGATATGTATATTTTGGCTGGTACTTATCCTGAACTTTTAAGCACAAAAACAGATACAAACGGATATTATAATGTTGAAATTTTAGATGGCTCAAGTACAATTTCAATTCAAGCAATAAAAGACACCGATTGGATAGAAGGAATCACAACGCTGGACATAGTCTTGTTACAAAGGCATTTATTGGGAATAAAAAAGATTAATAGTCCCTACAAACTTATGGCGGGAGATGCCAACAATGATGATAAAATAACCGCTTCTGATATTTTGGAATTAAGAAAATTAATCTTAGGCAGTAAAAAGAGATTTAAAAATCATTCTTGGATCGGACTACCTGTCGGGATGAATTTACAAGGGGTGAATCCATTTGATGATAAATTACTGATTAACATATTATCATTGAGTGACTTCATCAATACATTTGACTTTGATGCAATCAAAATAGGAGATATCAACCAAAGCGCAAATGCATTTGAACCACGAGACGATGATACCATCAGCATTATGATAACAGATAAGACGTATAGAAGAGGTGAAATTGTTGAGATCCCAGTTTTGGCAAAGGACTTTGAAGGTATTTCGGGTGGGCAATTCGCTCTTAAAACAGAAGGTTTATCATATATCAGAACTGTTAGTAATGTACTCCCCATTGATGAAAACAATATAAATATACTCGAAGATAAGATTCTCTTCAGTTGGAACTCTCCAGAAGATTTAACTCTTGATGATGGAGCTGTATTATTCACCTTAAATTTCAGAGCGCAAAAAGAGATTAGATTGAAAAGATCATTATCATTGGTTAAAAACCCCATTGGTTCAGAATTTTACCGGGGGACAAAAAACATACTGAATTTGAACTTGTCTATTAAAGAAAATGATGATAGATATGCATTTGAATTATTACAAAACACACCAAATCCCTTTAAGGATATTACTCGAATAGAATTTGTTTTGCCAAAAGCAAGTGAATATAACTTAAGTATTTTTGATCTCACAGGAAAACATCTCATAAAATTTGCAGGCAGAGGCTATAAAGGCAAAAACTCTTTTTATTTTGAAAGTAAATTATTAAATCACAAAAATGTCAATACTAGATTAGACACACCGCGTTTGCTATTTTACCGTTTAACATCCGGAAACAAAACAGCTGTCAAAAGGATGATGATAATGCAATAAATTGTTGTTATTAAAAGAAATAATATGTTCGACTTCCTCCGCTAAAACGAGGATTCACGGCATTTGCGTACTTTGAACCAAAGGTATATCTCAAACCGACATAAGTATATGCAGAATAATCCGTAGATAGTATTCTGTCGCCCAAAACAGTACCAATAACATCTGTCTCTTCCTTAGGCAAACTTATTTGATCGTTTACAAAAGACACATAAGCCCCAATAGAAAGCGTTAACCCCTTGAAAATATTCCAATCAACATTGGTATTAAAGGATAGATTGTTGATTCTGATGTCGTGTAAATAACTAAAAAAACTTGCTCCAAGACTAACATTTCCCCATTTCTGTTTTTGATATAAATCAATACCTATATTATGACTAAATAACAGTTCAGACTTCTTAAAAAAAACAGTTGTATCAACATAGTCATTATAATTTGCACCTATTTTGTATGAAAAAATCAAACTTTTTCTATCTGACTCTTCAAAATCAAAAATATTATATTCCAAACCTACCTTGAAGCCTGAACCTAAATCATAATTGGAATATGTATTTGAGAAAACATTGGTGAACCCACCTATAGACCAATGGTCATCCAAACTATATATATAGCTTCCACTGAAATACTTACTTTTTCTCTTTGATGTAATAGTACTTGTATCAATAACGACATTGTTAGAATCTCGGAAGTAATAATGCCTTTCATTAAAATTTGAGCTGATACTAAATCTCCATTTATCTTTTTTTGTAATTCTATTTGCATTGATATTTCCATAAATAGACAATCTATCACTACTAGATGATCCATTAAAACTACCTCTGAGGCTAGCATTAAAAACCCAACTATTCCAAGGGTCAACTATTTTTTCCACCGCCTTTTCTTTCTCTACTCCAACTTCATATGTAATTTTATTGGACAATGGACTTTTGAGAAAGTATGGTAAGAGTCCTTGCTTTACTTTTGAAATTATTTTATCATCAATAATACTTTCAGTTTCAGTATCCTTAATATCCAAACTCAAAGTATCTTGCAATGCACTGTAATCTCTTTGCCCTTCGAAGTAAATGCTTACTTTTTCTCCTGCGCCTGTTGATTGATTTGTAACTATCACGACAACGTCTGCATCTTGTCTTTGTCTAACATAATTGGCAAAATCTATCTTTCTCTTCATCCTTGTCATATCACATTGCCAACACTTGATAAAAATATTAGGTGCCCCCTTAACAATTGTCGCCCCATTATCCTGGGCAATTAATAAATTTGAAAATAAAAATAAGACTAGAACAATTAATATGTAGTTTTTCATAGTTAATAAGTTAGTTATTGCTAAACAATAAAATTGGTGTTATTTCCACAAATACATCCAATTCTCCTATTTGTTATAG
>JALVAD010000613.1 GCA_027011385.1 Saprospiraceae bacterium
AATCAGTTTATATCATCTTATAATTAAATCAAAAAAATATATTATAATTTGGTTTTTACAAAATCAAGTACTAATTTAGTGGAAATATTGATAATTAAACAAAACTAAAAAAATAAGATTATGATAAATCTAATTGACTGGGCTCAAGCAGATGCGTTGATGATATTTATGGTGGCAGTTCTAGTTCTTTTACCAATTATTATTGCAATATGGCTAATAATTAAAGTAAAGAATTCAAAAAAATAATTGAGCACTTGGTTATTATATAGTGTATTCGATAAAACAAACAATTTTGTCCTTACTATTTAAAAATAGTTAGTACAGGTTTGGTGTGTTTTTTTTTATTCACTGCGGACTTTATTTTTTACCTAAAACTTCCCATACTTATATGGAATTGGGGTGTGCCATATTGCAATGATTTCGTAATACCTATACTGAGTGGACCAATTGGCGATTTAAATGAAAAGGAAAGCCCTCCACCAAAATAATACTCATTTAAATTAACAACTCCGGCATTTACAACAGACTTTAAATATATTCTGTCACCTATTTTATACCTTAATCCTAATGATGTTATTGTATAGTTTTTAAGAACAATATAACTATTTGGCATTCCCCAAAAAGCAATTTGATATTTATTGTCAGAATAAACTCCTCCTAAAACCTTATCAAAAAGCACAAATTTTGAACTGTCATCAATTATATTATATTCAGCGTTTATTTTGCTTTCAACTACCCAATGCTCATTTAGTGATAAATATTTAGCTAAGCTAAAATCGATTTTACCATAATCATTATTGACATTCATTTCTTTAGGTGAGAAATTCGTGTCAAATTTAGTAGAAAAATTATATCCAATTTTGGATTTTAAAGACAATCCCTTAACAGAGAAGTATTTATCATCTAAGCTATTAAAATAATATGATAAGAAAATAGTATTTCTATCGGTTTCCGCATATCTGATACCCTGATAATTCGTTTTAAATAAATTTCTAAAAAATCTTTTTTGGAAATAATAACCTGATTCCAACATTGAATTTTGCCCTGTAATCCAAATAGCTTTCACTCCAATATCAATGCTATGCCGATTATAATCCGTTAACTTAACTTGCTCTTCATATATCGAAATCTTATCTAATGTATAATTGAAATACTGTTTTATTCCAAAATTGTACTTAGATATTTTGAAATACTTTGCAAAATATTGATCGACTCCCGGATATTTTGATATTCTAGCCTTAATCTTAAATTTTGTGTTTGGTGAAAGCGTATTCCTAGATTCAAAGCCAACTACTAAACCCAAGTCAACTTGTTCTGAGTAGTGCACACCTAATTGTAAATTGCTTTTAGCCTTTGGTGCAAAGTCAAACAAAAGTTTGTATTCATTGTCTCCTATTTTTTCTAAATAATATTTTATATAAGAAAACTGCCCACTCCTATATAACTCAGTAATCTCTTTTTCTATAATAGTGTAGCTTGCTACCAAACCTATGCTTTTACGCAATCTATTGTATATATTATATTTGTAAGATAAATCGTTTATTCCTCTGATAGCAATTTGACTTATGGGAAAATATTTTTTATGAATCGTTTTTTTTCTTTTAATATCTGTATTCTTAATTCTTTGAGCTATTTTTTTAAATTCCACAAGATGGTTCAAGGCAGTTTTATATCCAATATCAATAATCTTTTGAGCCTTATCAAACTTTGTTCCCATTTCAATCACAGGAGGTTCAATCAATACATCCACACTATCTTTATATAATTTATATTTTTGTTTAGAATGTAGCATCATCAATTGAGCAAAAAGGTTTTTATAAGTGTCAAAATCATTTTCGCTTTTTGAAATTCTTTCTACATTGGAACCAATTATAATATCAGCTCCCTCTTTTAAAGCGATGTCAACACCAAAATTATCGAGTATTCCCCCATCAACGAGAACTTTCCCCTTATATCGAATAGGCTCAAATAAACTTGGAATAGACATACTAGCCCTAAGTGCTAATGCCAAAGAACCTTCCTTGAAAACATAAACTTCATTGTGCAATACATCGGTTGCTATTGCACGAAACCTTATTGGAAAATCATCAAAATTTGAATACTTATAAGCAGAAAAAGTAATTCTATTTAGATATAATTCAAGTTCGTGTCCATAAATTACACCTTTCCCAAGTGAAGGCTTTCTTTTTTCGATTGGAAAGTTATAAACATACTCATCATAATCATCTTTCTCTTCAATATTCAGATTTCTAAGATCTGTATCATTTGAAAGATATTTGAACCAATCAGTTTTTAACGTGATTTGTTCTATTTCATCTGCTGAATACCCTATTGCATAAAGACCTCCGATAATACTTCCCATACTTGTTCCAATAATTAAATCAGGTCGTATGCCCTGCTCCTCCAATACTTTCAAAACACCAATATGAGCTAAGCCTTTTGCAGTACCTCCACTTAGCACAAGTGCTACTTTTGGTTTGGACTTTTTATCCTGAGCGTACAGACTAATAGTAAAGAAGAACAATAGTATAACTAAAATTGGTTTCATGCTTATTCAACGGATTTCAATAACTCATTATTTTATTTTTTTAATCCCATCTGATATATTTAGTATCTGGAAGAAAACGCATCAAATTTTTACAATTTTTCACTATGTATTTAGTAAATTTCAAAAATAATAATACCTTTGACGCCATTACTATAAAATTGCTTTCTCTTAATTATTGAATTGTAAGAATTTTCAATATTGTGCTGTATGCATTACATCATTGAAATGTCTTTCATTTTTATATAATTTCAAATAACGATAAGACTATATTTTTTATTAATTTTAAAACATGAAACATGAAAAAAATTTCAACAATTTTTATTCTATTAGCCTTATTTGGCAATAGTTTTGGTCAAGTATTTTTGACTTCGCAGAAGCGAGTAAATGACAAAAGTGATATTCAATCCAGAGGAGTACTGGATATAAGTGGTTCTATCGAATCAAGCAATTATTACATCAAAGGGCAAACTCTGGATTTGATTTTTACACTAAATGTAAATTCTCCAGATCAAGAGTATGTAGATCAGATTGTAATGACTTTCCCTCAAGGAGTAAAACCAAATTCCGGAACAGATCCGTTTCCCGGAGTTGACAGTCAAGCAAATCCTGAAAATCTTTCTATAAACGGACAAAAGGTTACATGGGGTGATAATGATAATAGTTATGGCGGTATTTCTGCACCTGGTAATTATTCTTTTTTTGTGAACGTTACCGTTGACACCAATATTGTTGGTACTATAGAGATCCCATATAGCGTCTCAGGTGACCAATACAAAGGTACGATACATAAGTTTACAGGTATAGTTAAAGTAAAACCTTTACCTGAGACAGCTGAATTAAAAACAACTATAACCGGATTCATTTCTGAATATTATCAAGTACCGTTAGAGCAAGCAACATTTGCTCCTACTGCTCAAATTTTGAATATAGGGAATACCTTAAGTGATACTATTACTTTTTTTGCAAAAGCTGATAGTGAATATGCAGATAGTACAATCATAAATTTTCCTATAAATACAAGTGATACTAAAGAATTTGCTTTTTCAGATTTTACTGCTTCCAAAAAAGGTGATGTCACATTTACTTTTAGTAATAATTATACCAAAGATGCAAATCCTAGTGTTAAACCTGTTGAAAAAACTATAAATGTTGACAATATTCTTGCCAGAGATAATGGTGACATCATCGGACATACCGGAATAGGCAGTGAAGGTGGAGAAATAGGTCATGTTTTCACAATCACCAAACAGGATACTTTGACCGCCGTACAATTTGCTTTAGGCACAAGGGCAACTCTTGGAAATGTGATTTCAGTAAAAGTCAGATCATTTGAGAATGGTCAACCTGGAGCTGAAATAGGTAAAAGTTTACCTATCAAAATTGTAGAAGATACGATGTATAATACCGGTATTTTTCCTGCTGTAGTCTTAGCTCCAGGGAAATATTATATTGGTGTAGTAGAAGGAGAAAAAAATATTAATATCGCTACAACATCCACATCATTTGTTCCACATACTGCCTGGGCATATTTTCAGGATAAATGGAATGATGTTGGTGATTTAGGCTTCCATCACACATATTATATTAGAGGAGTCTTTGATAATTACAAAGAAGTTCAAAATGACATAAAACTTGAATCTATTGATATGAAAGAAGGTTATGCCGTAGGTAATATAGATATCATTGGAACTATAAGAAACTTGAGTAATGTAAATGCATTAAATGAATTTGATATTGATTATACCATAGACGGAGGTTCTAAAGTGTCGTATCACGTATCCGGATTATCATTGAATCCTGGAGAAACATACAGTTTCAAACACGGAACTCCATACGATGCGACTACAGGAAGCCATGAGGTATCAGTTAGTATTTCAAAACCAAACGGTAACGATGATGAAAACAAAGAAGACAATAAATTGATAAAAGATTTCATGGTGGTAAATGAAGTTTTCACAAAAGTAATCGTAGGCGAAGAAGCTACAGGTACCTGGTGCGGATGGTGTGTTAGAGGACATGTAGGTCTAAAAGATATGGAGCACAATTATTCTTCTGATAAATGGATTGGAATTGCGGTTCACAACGGTGACCCGATGGTAAATGATGTGTATGATGGTAAGATTTCTGATTTTGTTGGTCACAGTTACCCAAGTGGAGCAATCAATAGGGAATTTATAGCGGATCCGGGGGCGTTTGAGGATACTTATCAAGAAATCAAAGATGAAGTGCCTGTTGCAAAAATAGAAATATCCAAAGCAACATTTGATACTGATACAAGAAATATATATGTTGCTGCATCTTCAATTGCTGCTCTTGATCTTGAAAATACTAATTATCGTCTTTCTATGGTAGTAATAGAGGATGGAATTACCGGTTCAGGAAACGGATATGCTCAAGCTAATTATTATTCATCAAATGGAATAACAATTAAAGATTGGGAAGGAATAGACTGGAGTAAATTGGGTAACCCAATACCTGCAAATAAGATGGTATATAATCACGTCGGAAGATATTTAGTTGGAGGTTGGGACGGTATCCAAGGTAGTGTGCCTTCTACACTTAAATACAACGAGAAAAATGAATATAATTTTGTTTCAAAATTACCTGCTGCATATGATGAAAATAATATCAGCGTCGCTGTATTGTTATTGGACAATAAAACGGGAAAAATACTCAATGCTGCTGAAGCAGAAATTGAAATCACTACAGGTACTACTACAATAGGTAATCCTGCTGATATCAATATCTATCCAAATCCAACAAAGGACTATATCACTATAAATGCTAAAAAAGGTGCTAAAATAAGTATCTACAACACAAATGGACAAATTGTATTGAAAAGTGAAATGACTGAAGATAATAAAACACTATCTTTATCTAACTTAGCTAAAGGAAACTATTTTGTAGAAATATTCAATAACAAAAAAGTTTATTCAAAGAAAATAGTTATAATTAAATAGTCTGCTCAGACGGAAAAATAACAAATCTTTTAGAGGCTGTCTATTTTCAACATAGATAGCCTCTTTTATTGTCCCTGATATTTTAATCGATATTGATATCTAAAAATTAATTTTTTTTTTGCGAAGACTGCTTCTGAAATTTTTATAATAGGCATTAATTGTATATTATCCCTTATTTTATTTATACTTTTGCAACCAATGTATAAACTTGTGTAATATGGTTACAAAAAAATATTATTCGTTAGATGACGCTTCTAAGCTAATTGGAAAAAGCAAAGAAACACTTAGAAGATAAACCTGCAACCCTGCACAAAAACAAACAGAAAGATGCCACCCTGATGAAACAAGACCATTTACAGTCAGAGAATATGCAAGAATTCAAACATTTCCGGATACTTGGAAATTCAAAGGATCTGTCTCACAACAATATAAACAAATAGGAAATGCTGTACCTTGTAATCTAGGGTTGGAAGTTGGATATTCAATTGTAAAATTCTTAAATAAATATTACTCGAAAAAAGAAGCGAATAGTAAAGAAATAGTAGCCTTAAATAAAGAATAATTGTCTGATGAAAAGAAAAGAAATATCATAAACTACTTACTTTTCACCTTTCTTATCTTTATTTTAAAGTATGCAAAAAATAGTGTCATAAGAGGACTGAGCAAATTAAAAAAAGCATAGGGTAAATAACTGAATGTATCTACTGTAAGTACTCTTGAATTATATGCTCCACCCGTATTCCATGGGAATAGAACAGAAGTTACGGTTCCGGAGTCTTCAAGTGTTCTACTTAGATTTTCAGGCGCTAATCCCTTATCATCAAATGCCTTTTTATACATTTTACCGGGTACAACTATAGCCAAATATTGGTCTGAAACTGTACCGTTAAAGAATATACAGGTCGTGACTGTACTGGCAAATACACCAAAATCTCCTTTGGCAACCCTAAGCAAAGCAGTGCTTATAGCATTCAACGCACCTATTGCTTCCATAATACCTCCAAATACCATCGCTGTAATAATCAACCAAATAGTACCGAGCATTCCAGCCATTCCGCCTGAAGTGAATAAATCATTGAGTTTTGCATTTGAAGTTTGGATCACAGTATCTTTTGTGATAGAATTCATCACTATTTTATATGCAGAATTAAAATCAATGCTTTCAACACCTGCAAATCCTGCAATCAAATCCGATTGGAAAATAATCGCAAACATGCCTCCAAGTAAAGTTCCAATCATTAAAGCGATTAAGGGTTCTGTTTTTTTTATAATCAAAATGATAACAATAGCAGGTACAATAAGTAAGAACGGACTTATCACGAATGACTCTTTGATAGATAATAACAGTGAATCGACATTGACAGAATCTCCTTTTGAACCCTGAAAAAATCCCAATATTGTAAATAAAATCAAAGTTAATGATATCGAGGGAATAGTCGTCCTCAACATATAACTGATATGTGTAAACAGATTGACTCCGGCTACTGCCGATGCCAAATTTGTTGTATCAGACAATGGTGAAATCTTATCACCAAAATATGCTCCGGAAATAACTGCTCCTGCTATCATCCCCTCGTTTATACCCAAAGCTTTGCCTATACCTATCAAAGCAATACCTACAGTTGCAGATGTGCTCCATGAACTACCGGTAGCAAGTGATATTATTGAAGCGATAATTACCGAGGCAACTAAAAATATTTTGGCATTTAATATCTGCAAACCATAATATATCATCGTAGGAATAATTCCGCTCAATAGCCACGTGCCGGACAATCCACCCACAAAAAGAAGTATTAAAATAGCACCACTAGTAGATTTGATATTCTTGGAAACAGCTTCCATCATATCATCAAACTTAATCTTATTTTTAAAACCGATCAACGTGGCGACAGATGCTCCTAATAACAAGGCAAACTGATTGGAACCGGACAATGCATCATCACCATAGATAGCTTGTACATTAAAAGCAAGCAAAATCACTAAAAATACAATCGGAATCAATGCTTCTATAAGGCTTATTTTTTTAGTCATTTTCTGTAATTGTGTCTCGTATTATTTTAAGGCTATCTATTACTTCATCTAGATTAATGGAATCTATTTTTATATTAAAACTTAAACTGTCTGTATCTTTTTTCACGGGTTTATCCGGGAAATCAATATCCTTGTTTATTGAATTTTGTGTAATATCAGCGATAATAGAATCAACATATACTTCTGCATCTCCCAAAGCATTATTCCTGCATTTATCCATCTTATTTTGTATTAAGCTCTGCATTTTCTTGTTTACTTCTTTTTCAACTAAAGCAGTATTATCAATAGCAGACTCACAGCTCAAAATGAACAGTAAGGATATAGTATACATTATATATTTCAATATATTCATAGTTTAATTATTGTCAAATATACAAAAAAAGGTACTATCTCGAATTTATACTAAATAAATTTTATAATGACGTAAAGAGATAATGAATTTATCAGGTATTTTTGTTTTCATTTGGTATTAATCTGAAAAAAATATTAATATACCTCTTAACCAACGACTTTTCTGCGATAAACCTTTGAAAAGTATATATAAAGTTCAGGATGATTTTTCTTAAACTCAATAGGAGACATAAAAAAATACTCGCTCGCAACAGCTAAAAATTCTGATTTATTTGTCGTACCGTAAGGATTGATATCCGATTTTCCGTGTTTTATTTTTGATATTTCTTTTTTCAACTCCTTCAGCCAAGGAAGTGTATATGCTTTATTGATCAATATTCCGGGAATACCATCAACCGCTCCGTCCATTTTATCTATGAGATGTACAAATTCATGCAGAGCGACATTTTCAGTTGTTCTTTTTCCTAAAAATGAAGAAAGGATATCTTTTTTTGATAAAATCATCATTCTGTTCATCGCTCCATCTCCCACCATGCCTAATATTCTTTTTTCATTCCCACTATTATATTCTTCATCAAAAGATTCCGGATATACGAGGATTTCGTCAATATTAGTATATTCAAATTCAGGAAAAGCAAAAACCGGCATAATTGCACTAGCTGCTATTAAAAGTTTTAATTTATCATCTACATCCGTACCAACTCCGGTTATTTTTTTTGTTTTTAGAAAATATTGTATTCTTTTTTCAAAATACTCTTTTTCTTCATCAGATAGTTCTCTATAAAATTCAATATTCTTTAGCAAAATTTCTTTCCATTTTTTGGGAAATGGTGTATTTAATACTTCTTTCCATTTCCGGACAGGAAGATAACTGAGCAAGTAATACCCCAAAGCAATCAAAGACAAGGTACTCATCACTATCAAAATAAACTGTTTACGGGTTTCTGCAGTAATAATGGCGATGAACACAAAAAAAATAGCTAAAAATAATGAAACCGCTACTCCCGTAAGATTCTTTTTGTTGTATTTGTTTTTGTAGTACCTATTCATTGAAAATCACCGTATTTATTTTGCTTTTTGCAGATACCTTTCATATCTTTTTAGAGTTCTCAGTGTATTATCATCCTTCATTTCTTCCGCCATTTTTATCGCTTTTCCCAAGTGTTTTATCGCCAGGGATTTTTTATCGTGATTAATCAATATCTTGATATAATTCTGGTAAGTTTTAGGGGTTTTATCCTTTAAGAAAGTCTTTTCTGCTAATTCTTCCACTAGGGATTTTATCTTATCATTTCCCTTGAACTTTTTTGAAATTGAATTTACAAAACTCAATTTTCCACTTGAATCTGATAAAGTTTTAAAGTATTTTTTTGCAGCCTTTACATATTTATCGATATCGTTTTCATTTTCAGCCTTCACCAAATCTATTTTTTTTACAAATTCTTTGTACTGCTTTTTATTGTATTTTTTCATTTTCTTTTTTGCCTCATCTCCCAACTCTTCAACCTCGTATTCCAATGATTTTTCAAAAGTTTTCCAACAAGCATTATAGATTTTTTCCGCTATTTCTCTTTTTGAATATATCTGTTTTATAAGTTTGAAATATTTCTTTTCCGTCATCATTTCAAACAGCTTGGAGTCGCATTCATTCGTGGCTTCAAACAACAAAACAGCTTTTTTATCTTTATCCAGATCTTTTTTCTCTCTCAAATATTGCAATGCTACTTTATTAGTAGGTTTACCTGCATTGCTCAATGCTTTGAGATATTTTAAAACAAAATTATAGTTTCTATTTCCTTTTTCCCATTCAACAGCTAAATCAGGGGATTGATCATAAGATTTTAACGCTCTTTTTGCCAGATCTAAAAATCCGTCTAAATGTTGTCCACCAACCTTTTTCAAAACCACCTTACCGTCCGGATCAATGAAGTAAAGCGTTGGATAAGCACCTACGGGATAAGTCATGCCAAATTTCATTCCTTCCTGTGTTTCCATATTCATTTTGACATTTATAAAATGTTTATTGTACATGTCTCCTGCTTGTTTCAATGGAAATATATTCTTTTGCATTCTTCTGCAAGGTCCACACCATGTAGTATAAGAATCAACAAATACAATCTTGTTTTCCGCTTTTGCTTTATCCAGTGCTTCTTCCCATGTACCGTGAAAAAACTCCAAACCTTGTGAAGAAACAGTAATTGTACTTCCAAGTATAAAAATAAATATTAAAATGTTTTTTATCATAATAATCTTGTTTATTTTATGTGATACGGATTATAGCAATATTTATTATCAAAGTTGTATTGTTAAAACAATTTTAACTCAAAACACCCAATATATCACAAAAGGAAGGGATTAAAGTGACAAATATTCAAAGTTTCTTCTAATCCTCTGAATATGTTTTATCAAGTTTTTTAATAATTTTTTTTGCCTTATCTTTATCTTTTTTCAAAATTTGTAAGCTAATTGATCCTGCACCTATTGGAAACAAACTTGATGATATCGCATTAGATACTATACAATTTATCCCTTCGGCTTCCAATTCATGCTGATAAAGCCTGGCTTTTAATTCATTGGAAAACTGCTTAATTGTTATAATTTTCATAGTTAAATATTTTAATAGTAAATAGTAAATTTACTCTGTTAATTTTTCAATAATCTTATCACTTGCATCGTACAACAAGTCAAAAACCTCTGCAAATCGCCCATCGTAATATGGATCCGGAACGTCAATATTCTTCCCGGGAGAAGCCAAATTCATATAAAGCTTGATTTTTTTTGAATTCTTCGAATTTCCTACCAAATTCATAAGCTCGGAATAATTTGATTTATCCATAGCAATGATATAATCAAATTTATCAAAGTCTTCTAATTCAAACTGTCTCGCCTTTTGATGACTGATATCTATACCATTGGTAAATGCTACTGAAATTCCTCTTGGGTCAGGTGATTGCCCAATATGATAATTGCTTGTCCCCGCAGAATCTACTTCAATATCCAAAGCTAATTGCTCTGCTTTATGACGCATTATGCCTTCTGCTAATGGAGAACGGCATATGTTTCCTAAACAAACAAATAGGATTTTCATGGGTATAAATTTTTCTAATATCAAATGTACAGTAAAATTAGTAATTATTCTAATCCGATTAGATTATTTATTCTTATTTTGTTACTTTTAATTTTTAAATTGAGATTTGGAGAAGATTTAAACGTATAATGTAATATGAGATTTGCAGTTAGATTGGCATATAACGGGACAAATTATTCCGGCTGGCAAAGCCAAAACAATGCGAGAACCGTCCAAAGTGAAATCGAAACTGTTCTTTTTAAAAAGTATAGAGAAAAAATCTCTGTACTTGGGTGTGGAAGAACAGATAAAGGGGTTCACGCTAGTGATTTTACTATGCATTTTGATTTTGATGAAGATATCAGTGAAAATTTTATTTACAGCCTGAATAAAATGCTGCCAAATGATATCGCGTTATATAATATCAGCATAGTTCAGGATGATTTTCACGCACGTTTTGACGCTATATCCAGATCATATATCTATAAAATTCACACAATAAAAAACCCTTTTAATGCCCATTTTAGTTATTTCTTTCCCTTAATTGAGAATGCTGACTTTTCTTTAATGCAAAAAGCTGCCAATCTACTCTTAGACTATAGTGAGTTTTTCCCTTTTTGTAAAACAAATACAGATGTAAAAACAATGAAATGCCAATTGTCAAAAAGTCAGTGGGCAAAAAAATCTGAAACCGGAGATTATTATTTCCAAATCACTTCTAATAGATTTTTGCGCGGTATGGTAAGATTAATTGTAGGTATGACAATAAATATAGGACTGGGAAAAATGTCGGTAAATGAATTAGAATTAGCTCTCAAAACACAAAACAGATTAAAACTAGATTGGAGCGTACCTGCTCATGGCCTGTACTTAAACAGAGTGGTGTATGATGATAAGAGGACACATAACTTCTGAAATCTTCAATCCTTGTTCGGTGTTCGATATTCCGTTTCTATTAATATCGAATAATGATTAACGATTTTTGATTTTAGATGTAAACTTACTGCGTTCAATCATCCACCCTTTCTTTTTTTGTAACAAGTGAAGTCTCACACCATAAAATAGTTTTCTTCTATTTCCTATTTCTAGGATGAAAGGCAAGGATTGTTTTTTTGAGATATGTGGTATCCAGATGAGTGTATATTTCTGTTGTGAGAATAGACTCATGCCCTAACATCTCTTGGACAGCTCTCAGGTCTGCTCCTCCTTCTACTAGATGTGTTGCAAAAGAATGCCTAAATGTATGCGGGCTTATATTTTTCTTAATTCCTGCCAATTCTGTCAATTCTTTGATTATGTGGTAAATCATTATTCTGGATAGTTTTTTACCTCTTCTATTGAGGAAAACAAAATCTTGATTGTCTTTTTTGATATTTATTTTATTTCTGTAATTATTGATATAGATTCCTATATATTTTATCGCTTCATCATTGATTGGCACTATTCTTTCTTTATTGTTTTTGCCGATTACTTTTACAAATCCGATATCCGGAAAATAATTTGAAAGTTTCAAGTTAATCAATTCACTAACTCTCAGTCCACATGCGTATAAAGTCTCGATTATAGCCCTGTTTCTATGACCTAAATCAGAACTCAAGTCAATGGCATTTAATATCATTTCTATTTCTTCATAATTGAGTACA
Organism: Saprospiraceae bacterium; assembly: GCA_027011385.1. Lineage (GTDB taxonomy): Bacteria > Bacteroidota > Bacteroidia > Chitinophagales > Saprospiraceae > JADJGA01. The sequence goes on from JALVAD010000613.1 coordinate 12,601, forward strand.
TCTGGAATTTTCCTCCCGATTTTTGGTCCTTCAAGTAATTCCGTAGGATCATTATCGATAATATCTTCCATAATTAGATACTTATAAAATGCTTTAATACCTGAAATAATTCTAGCTTGTGACCTTTGAGCTACTCCAAGGCTATTTATCCAGTTGATAAAATCTTGGAGTATATTAAATCTTATATCAAGGGGTGAAATATTCAATTCGTGAATGTCTAGATATTCAATTAATTTTTTTACATCACGTAGATAAGCCTCAATAGAATTTGCAGATAGGGATCGTTCTAACATAAGATATGCTTCAAAACCATTTATTGCAGAATTCCAATCCATAAGATTAGTTTTTACTTCTTTACTTTCTTGGGATTATCATTTAGATAGCTTTTCCAACCCGAATATTTTTTTCCTCCTATTGCCACACTGGATATTTGATTGTAATGACACATTGCTGCCCCCAGAGCATCTGTTGCATCGAGGAATCCATCTTGTATTTTTATCTTCAATATACTTTGTAGCATCGCGGAAACTTGTTCCTTCGACGCATTTCCATTTCCGGTAATAGATTGTTTTATTTTTTTGGGTGCATATTCTGTGATATTTAATCCCATTGTTATTCCGGCGGCTATTGTTACTCCTTGTGCTCTACCGAGTTTTAACATTGATTGTACATTTTTGCCGTAAAAAGGTGCTTCAATCGCCATTTCTGTTGGCAAATACATCTCGATTAAATCCTGAGTCTGCAAAAAAATCTCTTTTAGTTTTTCCTGATGTGTTTCAAATTTTTTCAACTTAAATACACCTAGAGCTTCAACATTAAAATGCCCAAAATAATAATCCAAAACAGCATATCCCATTACTTGAGTTCCAGGATCAATTCCTAAAATTTTAACCTTATCAATTTTAGCCATTAGCGCCTTATTTTTTCCAGAACTGTTTTTACACCGCTATAAGATACTGTTTTGTCCTTGAAATATTCAATTATCTTAAGTTTTTCCTTGGCTGTAGCTTCAAGTTGGGTCATGATATTTGTTAAGTGCAATTTCATATGACCTTTTTGAATTCCTGTTGTAACAAGCGACTTCACAGCGGAAAAATTTTGAGCTAAACCAACGGAAGCAACTATCTTCATAAGCTCATGAGCATCGGGATTTCCCATCATTTCCAAAGACCTCCTTGCCATAGGGTGAGTTTTTGTTAATCCACCGACAGTGCCAATTGCCATCGGCATATCCAACCAAAATCTAAATATTCCTTTATTGATTTCACAATTGCTTAAACTGCGATATTGACCATCTCTTGCTGCATAAGTATGTCCGCAGGCTTCGACTGCCCTAAAATCATTACCACTTGCTATTATCACTGAATCAATACCGTTAAATATCCCTTTATTATGAGTTGTTGCCCTGTATGGATCTTGTTTTGCAATTTCAATGGCAGTATTGAATTTTTCAGCAAACAGCTTTCCGTTTTTAATTGTTTTTCCATTTTCCAGCTCTTCTACATGACAACTCACCTCTGCATGTACTATACTTTCCGGCGTATAGTTGGATAATATGGACATTACTATTTGAATATCTTTGTCTCCATTTTTGAAATTATCACTTGAAATAGCATAATCTTTAAGAGTCTTTGCAAATTGTTCAAGTATAGTATTAATGAAATTTGCACCCATAGAATCACAAGTGTAAAACTCCGCTTTAATCTGGTACAGATCTTCGATTTTATCAGTAAAATCAATAAGCTTTATCGAATGAATACCCCCACCTCTTTTTTCCATAGTAGCAGTAATGTCCTTGGTTTCACTTCTCAGGTGTTTTTCAATATCACTAAAGGAGTCAAATAACAATTTTTTATCTCCTTTCCATTTAAAATGCACTTGACCTACTTTCTTACTATCAATAACCTCTGCTTTGTAACCACCCCTATCAAACCAATACTTGGCACCTGAAGAAGCTGCTGCTATAACAGAACTTTCTTCTATTGCCATCGGTATTGCATATACTTTACCATTTATCTTAAAATTGGGTGCAACACCTAGGGGTATTGGGAAATTGCCGATTGAATTCTCTATAAATCCGTCTAAAATACTCTGTAGTCCGGGATGCCAATAACTAATCAGCTCATTCATTACCAAATCAGGGTCTTTGAAAAAATTTTCAACTACCCATTGCATCTTTCTGATTTTAGAAAGTCTGGAGAACCCGCTTATTGGATTTTTATGCACGTCATCTAATTTTTAATTCTCAAAAAAGCTTTTGCCATTTTTAATCCTTCAATATGTTTTGAAATAAATTCCCTCAGTAAATCATATTCACCAGTGGAGTGTTTCAAAAACTCTGAAGCCATTCCGTATATCGAAGGTACACCAATTTTTTCAGTATAATAATATCCGTCTAGAAAACTCTTAATTCCACCTGAAATAATTACCTGATCACATAATATCTTATCAGCTATCTCATCTTTTATTTTATTTACAAAACCAAGCATTTCTTCCGCAGAATGTCCGATATTAACAAATGAATTATATTGTTTATTTGAAATATTGCTATTCCTAAGCATTTCAAGCTTTGAGAAATTTGTCCCGCCAAAAGCACCAAAATCTATTGCTGCTAAAGGTAATTGCATAAGCTCTTTTAAGCTATTGTAACCCATACCTTGACCTACCTCTTTGACTATTATTCTTAAATCTTCTTTATCTAATAATTCTTTTAAACTATCAATTGGTTTTTGACTCAATCTATCGCCTTCTTCTTGGGTAAATTCTTGCAATGGATTAATGTGTATTATCAACCCATCTGCTTGAAGCTTTTTTACCAAATCAACAATTTTGTGAGTTTTTCCGGTTAAAACCAATTGTTCTATCTGAGCTATACCGAGATTTGCATATAAAGGTCTATCTCCAATATATTTTCTGATATTAAAATCTTCAAAATAATCATTGCTATCCAATAGTTGCCTGCAAGAGCCTAAACCCATACCTAGACCGAAATCAGAACAAACACGAGCCAGATTTTTATTGATTTTTGCAGCTAAACCCGTACCTCCGGTCATACTGGATATCCACACAGGAGCATCAAACTCGGTGTCGATAAATATTGTTTTTAGATCAATATCATTAATATCTCCCATTAAAGGCTCGTACATAAATCTAGTATCATTAAAATTAGCACCGGTTTGCGATTTAAATGTCAAATCCAAATGATCTGCTTTGCGTTTTGTGGCAATATGTTTGTCTTCTAAATTCAATTTATTGATTTTTTAGAATAGAAATAGTTTCATAATAAATACAAAAATAACAAAAATGAAAGATAAGCTACAATTATACTCAAAAATCAACGTATTTCACAGTGCATTAAATTGTCTTCACCAATAAAACCATTGAGAACATCACCAACTTTTATTTCCCCTACACCTGCAGGCGTACCTGTAAAAATCACATCTCCAATCTGCAATTTAAAGTATTTGGATATATAAACAATGATGTCATCAATGAGAAAAATCATATCTTTACTATTGCCTTTTTGAACGATATCTCCATTCTTTTCTAGAGAAAAGTCGATATCACTCGACTTCATTGCATCCGTGAAATCTATCCATTTGCCTATCACAGCCGAAAAATCAAATCCCTTGGCTATTTCCCAAGGATGTCCTTTTTCTTTAAGCCTTCTTTGGATATCTCTAGCTGTGAAATCTATCCCAATGGTTAATTCATTATAATATGATTTAGCAAACTCCAAACCAATATTTTTCCCGTTTTTAGCTATTTTAACCACCAACTCTCCTTCATAGTGAACTTCTTTTGAAAAATCAGGATAATAAAATGGTTTCCCGTCCCTTAACATAGCTGTTGGCGGCTTCATGAAAATCATGGGTTGCTTTGGAACAGGATTATTTAATTCTTTAGCGTGATCAATATAATTTCTTCCGATACAGAATATTTTCATACAATTTTATTTTAGTAAAACAAAAGTAATAAATTCTTTTACCATATTACAATGTCATATAAAAGAAGATAGATTTCATTACACTAGGAAAGATATGTTTTTATAAATAATCAATAGCTTATGTAGCGTTTTTATATCCGTAGGCATT
>JALVAD010000614.1 GCA_027011385.1 Saprospiraceae bacterium
ATTTTAAATCTGTTCTATTTAGTTTACTTCCTTTTAAGTTTATGTATTCGATATTTGAATTCAATAATTCCTCAATTGGTAATGACTCGATAGGATTTCCCTTTAGATGCACATATTTAAGCTTTTTATTTGTAGTAAGGTTTATTGGAAATTCAATAAAGCCATTCCAACCTAAATAAATCTTTTGAAGATCATTTAGATTTGAAAGTTCTTTAAAATCGACGTTCTTTAACTGGTTAGCTTCTAAATTCAATATTGTGATTGAATTTAAGCTTTTAAGTTCATTTGGAATCGAACTTATTTTCATTCCACTTCCATTTAGAGAATCGTATTTATATTTTATAATGTCTTTGATATCAATTTTAAATTTGTTCCTTCGATAAATTATTGATCTATCATATTCATTTGAATATTCCATCTGATCGTTAAAAATTTTTAACTTTAAGTAACCTTCGACTTTAGCTTTTTTAGGTTTTAGTTCTTTTAGCCAATCAGAGTTTGTTCCATAACTTTCCCATTCTTTAATCTTATGCTCAATATCTTGAACACCTTCATAATTTATGTATCCAATAATGGAATCTAATTCCTTAAAATTGTCAGAATTAAGGATTAGCTTTTGTTTTATAGTTTGATATCTAAAAGATTCGTGAGAAGTACAACCCCAAGATCTAAAATTGGTTCTTAATGAATCATTTTCGTAATTGATATAGAATGTTTCACCACTCATAAATCCGAAAGACATAATAATACTTAAACCTTTTATAGAATCGTAATAGCAATTGTAATTGTCTATTCCTCTATAATCTATTTGTTCAACAGTATTTTCTTCATTATACTGGCTGATAAGATCATAAAGTATAAGACTATCTTTATTGTATAATAGATTTGAAATTTTAGGTTTAGAGTCTATTTCATATTTCAATTCATTTTGGCCATTCTTACACCCAAAAGCTATGAGTAAAATAATAGATGATATTTGATAAAGTTTCTTCATTTATTGTCAGCAACGGATAATGATATGCAGCGTAGCCTGACGTTAGGCGGCTATGATGTTATATCTAGTGTTGGCTGCTGTATTCATTCTTTATATTTTATTTCCATTGAGTAAATAAATCCAACTTTAGATTTTCCATCTTCAATTGTATTGAATACCCATAGATGATTTATTCCATTTTCATCGTAGAAATATCTTTCAATACTCGTCAATTCATTCTTTTCATTGTAATTTCTTGATTCTTGCAACATGTCATTTTTATAAATATTCTCACTTCTAAATGATAATTTTTTATCATAAGATTCATATACTGCTGAATTTAATTCATTTCCGTTGCAATCATATTTATAGGAGTACCATGTTGAAATTTCTTCTTTCCCAAAATATTCAATTCTGTCTAATAAGTTATTTTGATTGTCATATTTCCAATATCTTTTCATCCTGAAGGTACTATCACTTTCGTAAATTCTTTCGATATAATCAGTATTTGATAAATATTCATATTCAACAAAATCATTAAGCTGCCAAATTTTTATAAAACGAAATTTATTCAATCTTCGAAAAGAGTAAGACTTTGATAATTTGGGATTCCCTTCATCATCATTTATCCAGATGTCAATATCTTTTGGAAGTCCATCTTGATACTTAACTTCAATCGTTGGATTACCTTTTTTATTATAGGCGCAATAACTTGAATCATGGCTTTGGTAATTGACGTATCTTTTTTCGGCAATTAATATTGAATCTTCAAATAGAGCTTTAAAACGCATTCCCGTTCCGCCGTCTTCATGATATTCAATAAAGGAAATCATCCTATGCCTATCATCATGTTTATATTCTGCGCTTAAATAAACTTGCCCTTTTTTCGAAATAGAATATCTTTTTTCAACATCTCCATTTGCATCGTATTCTTCTATTTTTTTTATTTCAAAATTGATATTGTTCAAGTATGACAATGAGTCCTTAAATTTCTTGGTAGTGATTTTTTTTACTCGACTTAATTTTCTTTTTTCAGCATCTTCATATGCCTTGACACTTGTTTCACTCAATTTCATCATTTGTGAAAAAGAGAGGTTTGAAATTAGTAACATTATTATCAACAAGGCAGTTTTTTTCATTTTCTTCTTATAGCAGCCAACTATGTTATATACCCAACAAATATATATTTTTATTCCGTATTTTCCAAAAATTCTATAGATAAATTCAAGTTGTCAAGCGGACTTTTGATTTTTCGTAAAATAACATTAGGCAATATGAGCAATCTTGGCGATATCTCAACTTTACTAAATCCTAAAATAGTCAAAAGAATAAAAACGGAAAAAGCAAGTGCACTAAGTAAAAAATAACTTTTTATAATAAATACACTTATATCTTCTAATTTTTAATCAGGATTAAATTTCGATACTACTTTACCAAAAGTATTTCTGCAACAAAGACCTGTTGGGTTTAAGACTTCACACTTTTCTATCACTTTTTTTCTATAGTGTGAAGTTATTTCTTCCCAAGTAGTCAAATTATGGATTTCTACCGCTTCCTTTATCTGTTCGCGATCTATGTTATTGCAATAGCAAATGGTCTTTTTTTTGCTGCTTGTCTTAAACCAAATAACCCTTTTTAATCCGGAAGAATCTATGGTTTGATTGTCATTATAGTAAGCAATATCGCATTGGGGGTTCAAGCAAATATAATTTTTTGATTCAAGATTTATTTCTTCAAATGCATCCGGTTTTAGATTTGATCTAAAGACTGTATTGGGAACTAATTGACCGGAATGATTGCAAATAGGGCATGTAGGGATATCCCTTTTATTTTCTATATCTTCAAAGCCCATCACCTTGTAATGTCCTTCATTTATCTTGGCAATAATCTCCTCAGCTGAAATCACATCTTCATTAAATTCAATTTTTCCACTATCCGAAACATGATTGATTTTTTTTGATTCAACTCCACCGAGTTCATCTACCAATCTTTCTACAGATGCGGAACAACTTGGGCATGTCATACCCCCTATTTTTAATTCTATTATCTTCATTTGTTTAATTTGTTTTTTTTATTTAATAAGTTGTAAAACAATTTTTACCCTTTCATAAGTACATCACGCACGAGTGTATTTCAACCTATTATTTTTTATCCTCGATCACTGTATAAGCCGTTTTGTTAATAGATTTCACGATTGTCACTTTCGAAGTCTTTGTTTTATCAAACTTTACTTCAGCTTTTCCTGTTTTGTAATCTGCCTTAGCTTCAATCACTCCATCTAATTCCTCTGCCGCATGTGTAACATGCTTATTGCAAGAGGCACAGGTCATACCCTCAATATCCATTTGCAAAGTTTGTATATCTTGGGCATTTACAATCATTACTTCCTTTTTATTATTCGAGTAAAGACTATCGGAATAGTATGGAAATGCAAGCATCAATGCCGCGAAAACAGTGACAATACCTAAGAATTTTTTTGACTGCCAAAACGAAACCTTATTATCCTCTTCGCAGTCGCATTGAATCTCATCAGCAGGCTTTGACTTCAATTTTTGATACCAAGCAAATCCTATTACCAATATAGTAAATCCTATGAGATATGGTCTAAATGGCTCTATCCATGAAAAAGTAGATGCTATACCACTAGTTCCCGCTATTAGCGCTAAAAATGGTATAATACAGCAAAGCGATGCTGCTATAGCCGTTAAAACTCCTGAACCTATCAATGCATTATTTGACTTTTTTTTCATTTTATATTTTTCTGGTGCTATGCGCAAAAAAAACTTTTTTTTTAAAATTTGATGCGGTTTCTTACAATCATCAACTATTAATTAATCAATTTCATAAAAGAATCTACAATAGATTTATTCGCTTCTCTGATAAAATAAAAATATGTTTGTCCTTCTTTTCGAATATCAACAATATCTCCGTCTTTTAGCTTTCTCAAATGTTGAGAAACAGCCGAAATATTCATATCCAATATATCGCTCAGATCACAAACACAAAGCTCTTTCTCTTCAGAAAGGAGATATAGAATTTTGAACCTTACATCATTTCCTGCCAAGCCCAAAATCCTTGAAAATCCGTATATCGAACTCTCATTTGCCTGCAACTTACTTTTACAGCGATTTATTTGCTCAATATCCGCAAATACTCTAATACATACTTTTCCCGACATAATTTTATTTTACTATTACTATAAAAAACGGCAGACTTTCAAATTTCTTATAAATTTTCAATATTATTTTAGCATTTGCTTAAATACTGTAATAAAACAGACGTTAGCTTCTATCAATCCTTACAATATTTAGCGTCTGCAAGAAAACATATTGAACTTTAAATTGATTCTTATAGTCAGTCTTGGTGCAGACACTATATAGATAATTATATGATATTATCCAAAATTGAAATACAAATTAAACTATTTACTATTGCTATGTGTTTGATATGAAAATCTATGCATATGATTAATTTTATAAAAAAGAAAGAAGAAAAGAAAGTGGAAAAAAAAGTTAATAAGCCAATCGCTCCAATTTTGATATATACTGAGCAAACTCCCAATCCTGACACATTGAAGTTTGTAACGAGCCGAATTTTATATGATGGGATGGCAGATTTCGGAGACAGAAAAATTGCGGAAGAATGGAGTCCATTTGCAGCTGAATTATATAAATTTGATTATGTAAAAAAACTTATAATAAATAAAAACTTTGTATCCATTGACAAAGACAATGAGGCAAATTGGCGTGAAGTAATGTTTGAGGTAAAAGATTTTATTAAAAAGTGGTTGGAAGAGGAGAAACCTATTGTAAAAGAAGGGTATAAGGATATGCTTGAAGCAGAATGGCAAGCAAAAAAAGACTCAGGTGAGATTAATGACATTGAAGAAAAAATTATTGAAATCATCGACCTACACGTAAAACCATGGATTGAGCAAGACGGTGGTGGTATAGAATATATGGGATTCAATGAAGGAGTGGTTACGGTAAGATTGTATGGAGCATGTTCTACTTGTTCTTCCGCATCAGTTACACTAAAAGCAGGAGTTGAGCAAATACTTACCAGTATGATTCCTGATGTTAAGGAAGTCGCTCAGGACTTAGGTTACTAGCTCTCTAACAAAAAATAAACGTATGGATTCAATGCATGAGGTATTTGACCTAATAATAAAACACACCAAATTTTGTTAAATCTCTTAAATAAATGTTAATAAAATGTGAATAT
>JALVAD010000615.1 GCA_027011385.1 Saprospiraceae bacterium
CATCTTGATCAACTACATATGCTTTAAAAAAGTATTTTAATGCTCTTACATTTATATCTTCTTCCGGTGGATAAATAGAAATAAATTTATCAAATTCCTCTTCTAATAATTCATTCTTAGATTTGAATTTTGGAATAATTCCAAATATCTTTTCTACTACTTCACGAATAGATATTTTACGGTCAATTTTAGCTGCTTTTCTTAATTTTTCTAAATTAAAGTATTCTTCAGGTTTATCGAATATCTCATTTTGAATATGGTTGACAACATGTTCCCAATTACCCAGTTCAACATGTTTTTTTATAATATCATCCATTACAATTCTATCTTCAAATTTTTGAAAAAGCATTCGGTCAATCTTCATTCCGTCATACCCAATCGTTTCTTCCCTTACCATCAATAATGGGTCTGGTCGATAACTGGTGTATTTGTCAATATCAACTCCTTCTTCGCCACCTTCTCCTCCTTTGGATCTTGGTTTGGGGATTTTTAGTTTTTCATCATAATCAAATTCTTCTTCAAAATATTCGCAGTTGGCGAAAAAATCAAAGAGTTTGTAATATTCTTTTTCGTATTGTATGGTTTCTTCTTCTCCAAATTCGTTTTTGTGCTTGTATTCAAAGGTATGCTTTCTTGTACCCCTTCCTTTTATTTGTACAAAATCAGCAGGACTAAAAATTGGTCTAATCATACATAAATTCAACAAATCAGGACAGTCGTAACCCGTGGTCATCATCCCTACCGTTACACAAATTCGTGTTTTACTAGACTTGTAACCTTCCAGCCAATTTGTTTTTCCATTTAGGTTATTATTGGTGAAATTGATAGTCATTTGCTGTGCATCTTCAACTTGAGAAGTTACTTGAACTGCAAAGTCAGAATTGTATTTATTTGGATATAATTCTTCAGCGAATTCGTTTAATATCTCGGCTAATTTCCTGGCATGGTTTTGACTTACTGCAAATACCAATGTTTTACCAATTTCATTAGTAATTGGGTCTTGCATTGCATTTTCTAAAAATGTTTTACAAAAAACGCGATTTGTCTTTTCAGAGAAAAATTTCTTTTCAAAATCACGAGAAACAAAGGTTTCGGTTTCTTCTCCTTCGTCATTTGCAATTGTTACAGAATATCCTTCATCAGACAATAGTTGGGTTGTAATCTCTGTACGAGCATCTAAGACTTTAGGATTGATAAGGAAGCCATCTTTTACACCATCAATTAATGAGTATCGATAAGTTGGTTCGCCACCTTCACAACCAAAAGTTGCATAAGTATCTCTCAACATTCTACGCTCTATTTCTCTGGGGTCATTTTCTTTTACATTATCGATATTTACACCTTTTAAATAATCTTTTGGTGTAGCAGTTAAACCTAATTTATAACCGTGAAAGTATTCAAATACTGCTCTTGAATTTCCTGAAATCGACCTATGGGATTCATCAGAGATTATTAAATCAAAATCAGTTGGTGAAAATAATCGGTTGTATTTATTGTCAAAGGTTAATGATTGAACAGTTGTTACTACGATATCTGCTTTTCGCCAATCACTTTTATGTTCTTTATATATAAAAGTTGTATAATCAGGTTTAAGATATTTTGTAAACGCTTTCCAAGCTTGGTCTTCCAATTCTAATCTATCTACTAAGAAAAGGACACGTCTTGCGTTTTCAGTTCTTAAAAACAATCGAATGACAGCAGCAGAAGTAAGTGTTTTTCCTGTTCCTGTTGCCATTTCGTACAAAAACCTATTTTTTCCTTTACTAACAGCTTCTTGTAATTTGTGAATAGCTGTTTTTTGGTAATGTCTTAAAAAACGCAAACCATTATTCCAAATAAAGTCTTTGCTATCTTTTATATTACCATTCCATCCAGGTCTTTCTGAATAATCTGGCATTTGAACGATAGCGATATAATCATCTTCTACCGGTTCAGTCGCTAAAGCATTTCTATCAGGATTCCAATTTTTAATTGCACCGATTTCACTTGGTGAAGGAAATTTATAAATTGGTTTTGGATTTCCTTTTTTCAAGTTCCACAAGTAATGTACAATTCCGTTTGATAAAATGATAAATTGCGCATCTACTGATTTGGCGTATTTTCTTGCTTGTTCTTTTGCTACTAAAGGATGTAAATCTTCTTTTTTTGCTTCAAGTACACAAATTGGTTTGTTATCGCTATCTACAAGTAAAAAGTCTAATGAACCGGATTTTGTTTTCTCATAATCATTTCCCCATGCATCAATTTCTTGTTGGGTTATTTTTACATAATTTTCAAGTAATATATTTGCTTTTCCATTCTCATCATCAAAGAATCTCCAACCCGCTTCTTCAAGCAGTTTGTTGATTTTTATTCTTGCATGAGCTTCATTTTTCATATTATTACTTTCGCTATTCTGAGCGTTGGGTCAAAGATAGCTCTTTTGTTTTAAAGTATTGGCTTTGAGCGGTAGAAAAAAAATAACGAAAATATTGGATAATTAAAATGTAATAGGCTATTTTCTAATTTCAATATAGTTTTTAGAAGTTAAAACAGGGATTTTGAAGTTTTAAAGTCTTTAAAATCAGACTCAAGTGAAAGATCAATGACTTTGTCATCCATTGGCAATCCTTCAACAAGAACTTTAAACTTCCCTAATGTCTTAATCGCATTATTTAATTTCATTTGTTGCGAGAGAATGTAATATGTAATAGCGTGAAGATAATTTTCTACCATTCTTGATATACTAATATTATTCTCCTTACCATATTTTTTTGCTAATTCAATTACACTTTTATTAACTTTAAGTTGATATATTCTGTCGGTTTGTGGTTTGCAAGTAAAGGAAGTAATCAAGTTGAAATTGTCAGATATTGACTTGAACGTATGACTATTCAAATTGTGTACTGTTAATTTACGGTAATCTCTTTTGACCATGTTGGTACTAAATCTTCGTTTTCGTAAACAAAAATATTAGTTTTGTTATGCCATGTACTGTCTTGATAACTTTCAAGTAGTATTTCGAAATCTATATCACCGGTCTTTGTGGCTGTAAATATCCGAGAACTATCTATATCATTCCAATCAGAATACTCCCATCCAGTATTATCATGTAGAGCAGGGAAAAACCAATTTTTCCCACTGATTTTAACTTTTAAGCTTATTCCTTCAGGTAGTATGGCTTTCATGGAATATGTTCCGGTAGCATAATTTATTTTTTCCTTATCAAGTATATTTATTCCATGTTTTCCAGTTTCCGGATATTCAATAAATCCTGTAAATTCAAAATTTGTATTTTCAATAAATTGATTTACATACTTCTCAAAATTAGGAATTGCAGTGTTCAATCCAATATCTTTACATCTGCTTTCTAAATTGCTTCGAACCTCTTCTAATTTAATTTTCTTTGCATTATTTATTAAAATTGAACCTAATGTTTGACTATTCAATTGTCCATCTTCACGAATATCAGTACTTATATTTGCTAATAGTTCTGATAATTCAGATACAGAAAGATAGCCTTGAAGTATTACTGAAACTGCCAATAATATAGCATTATCATCCCCTGATTTAAGAATATCTAATAGTTCTGATTCAGGAATACCCTCTTTACTAATCTCAAATATTGAAAGTATTTCAGTTTGTGCTTGATTCTTTGCTGCTGAAAAGGTCGTTCCATTTGAGACAAGATAATCAACACGATTTTTTTCTAAATTTGATAGGATATTAACATTTAAACTACTTTTATTTGATAAATCAGATAAAGCAAATAATGTCAATTGGGCAGATGAATTCAAATTGGTTACTTCATTAAAATAAAATCCATTTGCTTTTAATTCTACATACTGTGACGTTAAATTTACATTCTTTATTTCGAATGTTCCTATATTATCAAGAATCTGTGAAGTGAAATTCTTTCCAGTTGGAGTTAAATCATCTGTTAATTCGGAGATTGTCATCAAAGTTCCATTAAGGTAAGGTCCTTTTTGGACAAAGCCACTTACTTTGTCTAAATTTAGATATGTTTCATTGTCTTTTATTTTCTCACAAGAATGAATCATTAATGTGCATACGCAGATTAAAACAATGCTTAAATTTTTCATGATTTTATTTTTTAAATGTACAATTGTTGTAGGAAAATTAAAAATATAGTAAATATCCTTTTATTCCTTGTGAGTTCGCAAATCCACAAATCCATTTCAAATAGTGTATACTCGAAAAAAGACATTACTTTCAACCTATAATAAATAGTTGGGATTAAGTAGTCTAAATCCGGATTAATGCTGTAAAATCAGCTTCTTAAGTGTAATCTGTTTATCGGGAGCGACTATTTTAACAAAAAACAAGTTGCCTGAGATATTCTCTGTCATTTTATGATGATAAATGTAATCGTAAAATCTTTTTTTGATTTTTTCCTCATAGATAATACCTCCCAATGGATTATAAAAGGTTAAATTATATTCGCCAAGCGTAGCATTTGTAAAATCAATATTAATGATGTCTTTAACCGGATTAGGATATACCAAGTAATCTTTTGTTTCTAAAGTATTTTGGATTATACCAGATGCTGAATTGCAATTTCCTCCCGGAATCATCATGAAACCTCCTTCGTATCTTATTTTTTCTTCTAGAATTTCACCATTTAAATCAAAGGTTGCCAATGACCTTCTAATATCAGATAAATTAGCTACCTTTAATGTGGTACTATCGCAAGGTTGCCCTACAACTTTCAGTACAACTGTGAAAATTGTTTTATCATCTTCAAATGATACTTTGTTAGCATATCCCCATCCGGCTGATAAATTATTTTCCGCTGCAAATTGAATTTTGCTCCAAGATAAAAAGTTTTTTAATTCAGGTGCTACATTGATGATAGTATCATAAAAATAAACAGAAGAATCCCAAGTCATAAATAATTGCGCACCATATACATCCGTATAATCTTTGACTTTCACATCTACATTGATTGTTGCAGAGGCGGAATCTATATCGGTCGTCTTGAAAAAGACAAAAAACGGATTTTGAGCGAAGATAAAATTTGAAAAAAGAATAAGCGAAAATAAAATTGAATGCTTTTTCATAATATTTTGTATTAAATGATAAAAATCAATATGTTCGAATACAAAACTATTAAAAAATTATGAAAAAATCAAGAAAATAGAATCATTTAATAAAAAGAAGCTATAAACTCTGAATAGTCTATAGC
>JALVAD010000616.1 GCA_027011385.1 Saprospiraceae bacterium
CTTCATAGTAATAATTTTTTAATGATTCAAAATAGTAGTTCTACTAGTAAAAGGGAAATAAAATTAATTCTGCTGCATACGTGTAAAAATTATTGGTTAAAAAGTAAAATGTTTTGAATAATAGAAGAATAGAGCGGTAGTGTTAAAAGTGTTACAACTCCGAATGGAGTTGTGATAACTACGTCGTTAACATAATAAGCTCCTCTACCTTCTTTAGGCCTATTATCTCAATATTAAATCGCTTTTTGTCCAGTCCTTTGATATTATTTGCAGAAATAAATATTTTTTCAAAGCCTAGGCGATTTGCTTCTTTTATTCTGGCTTCAACATTTTTCACAGAGCGTATTTCTCCGGATAAACTTATTTCTCCTGCAAAACAAACATTTTTAGGGATAGGTATATCTTCAAGAGATGAAACTAATGCAGATATAATAGCGAGATCTATGGCAGGGTCAGCAATTTTAAGACCACCGGCAATATTTAAAAAGACATCTTTTTGTCCAAAAAATAAACCTGCTCTTTTTTCGAGAATTGCCAATATCATATTGAGCCTTCTCAGGTCAAAACCCGTAGATGAACGTTGAGGAGTTCCATAAATTGCCGTACTAACCAATGCCTGAGTTTCTATAAGCATCGGTCTTAATCCTTCTATCGTTGCTGCAACTGTACTTCCTGAAAAATCTTCAATATTTTGTGAAAGCAGAAGCTCTGATGGATTTTCTACCGGCCTTAAACCCTTTGCTACCATTTCGTAAATACCCAATTCTTCTGTTGAACCATATCTGTTTTTTTGAGTCCGTAGAATTCTATAGTTGTAGTTTCTATCTCCCTCGAATTGTATTACAACATCAACGATATGTTCCAATAGTTTCGGACCTGCGATAGCACCATCCTTGGTGATATGACCTACAATAAACACAGGAATCCCTGTTTCTTTTGCAAATCTCAATATGTCCGTAGTGCATTCCCGGATCTGTGAAATACTACCGGGAGTTGACTCGATAAAAGGAGAAAATGTCGTTTGGATAGAGTCTATTATCATCAAATCAGGAACTAGTTTTTTAGCCTGTTTTAGAATTGTTGAGAGATTGTTCTCTGCCAGAATATATGTATTGTTTTGTTCTTTTGACACGCGATTTGCCCGCATTTTTATCTGCTCCTCACTTTCTTCCCCAGTTACATAAAGTACTGTTTTATCTATTCTCAACGCTGTTTGCAATAATAATGTTGATTTACCAATGCCGGGTTGTCCTCCAATTAATATCAAAGAACCTGGAACGATTCCTCCTCCTAAAACTCTATTCATTTCATTATCTCCGGACGATATTCTTATCGTTTTACCGATATTGATTTCGGATATCGGCTTTGCTTCCTGATGAAAGGTGTTTTCATCTTTCTTCCATACTTTCTTGCGTTTATCACGGTCTGTTTCTGCTATAATTTCTTTTTCCTGGTAAGTGTTCCACTCACCGCAACTATTGCACTTACCCTCCCACCTTGTAGAGGTATTGCCACAATTGGTACAAACGAATATATTTTTTGCTTTTGCCATATCTTATACAAAGATGATAATATTTTGTTTGTTAGAGTAATTAGTTTTTGCTTTTTTAAAATAAATAATTCTTACACTACAACACTACATTTAAGTTCAAGCATTTCCAGACTTTCTTCAGAACCGACTACTGTCATTATATCACTCAATTCAAGCTTAGTATATCCGTGTGTGATGATTACTTCTCCCCTTCTCTCTATAGATAGAATAATCACATCTGCCGGTAAGTGTAAATCCCTTAGATAAGTACCAACAATGGTAATATCCCTAACTTCGATATCAAGAGAACTTTGCCCTTTGAGTTCACCTAGCAATAAGGAAGCTGAATGGGGTGATTTCACATACTGCATTAAAAGATTTATCATTGCATTTGCCGGATCAACCACATAACAATGTAGTTCCTTGAATTTTTCATAATTAGACCTGTCATTTATCCTTACGATTACTTCTCTTATACCAAAGTGCTCATATAAAAGTTCTGCAATCTGAAAGTTTTTTTCGTCTGAGAACAGCAATAAAGCGGCTTCTGCCCTATCAGTATTCAAAGAATTCAAAATATCTATATCAATTCTATCAATACTAATTACCTCCAAGTCTTCTATATGGCTCACGTCTTTTTCCGGTAAAAAGGTTGCAATTTTCACAGTCCACCCATTATTTTCCAAATTTCTTGCTATAGCATGAGATTGTGTTTCGTATCCGAAGATAATAAGATCTTTAATACCGTGAAATTCGTAGTCTTGAGCTCGAAGATGCGCTTCACCAACTTTTAAAATTGATAGTTTAAACAATGGCGGTCCGATAATTTGACTTAATACAATTACAGCAATGATAATTGTAAAGGCATCATTCCCCCATACCGGATATTTTTCATAAATTTCTGTTGCAAGACCAATTCCGATTCCTGCTTGTGTAAGGTAAGGAAACCAGCCGTATTTAATATGCGATTTAGGGTTTCCGGCAGCAAGTCCACCAAAAATACTTCCAACAAATAACCCGAAAGTACGTATTAAAAACAAAACCAATGCTATTTGCCAAACTTCCAAAAACAAATCCAAAGAAAGAGAAGCGCCCGTCAGAGTGAAAAATATTACATATATCCAAGTTCCATTATTATGCAGTATACTACTAAATTCAAGCTTGTTTTTAGTGAAATTAGTAATATAAAAGGATGCTAAAAGTACTATTAAAATCGGTTCAACAAAAAAATCTATGCCAAAAGAATGATAACTCCACTCAAGTAAGTGTTCAGAAAAAACAAATGCCGAATAACCGATTAAAAGTAAAAGCAATGTCTTTAGAGATTGAGGTAAATTAAATGAAAATATAATCTGCATTATCTTTGCCATTATATATGCTAAAGTAACTGCAACAAAAAGCTCAAGCAGTATTATTACAAGTAATTTTAAATCTACGGGGATTTGCTCTATTACACTCTGAGAAACTGTAAAAACAATAGCAAACAATACAACAACTAAAACATCAATCAAAACAATTACTCCAATAGCTGTCGATACAAATGGACCTTTTGCTCGCATTTCCTTTATAATAGCAATAGCAGATGAGGGTGACCTTGCGATAAAAATTGTAGCCAATAATGATGAAATAGCCAATTTGACACTAAAACTAAATTCTTTCATAAAGGGAATATAATCAGACAACAAATATATTCCAAACGCGCTTATAATCATTGTCATTAAAAGCTGGAAAAAAGTATTGTACTTTATGCTTTTTAAGCTGTCTTTAAGTTCCTCCAAATGCAATTCATTTCCGGCAGCCATCGCGATAAATGCCAAGGAAATATCAAGAAGAAAGCTAAGTTGGTGTAGTGAATCGTGAGATATAATTTTTAAAATATACGGACCAACCAAAACACCGGTAAAAATCAAACCGCTAATAAGTGGAAAATGAATTTTTGTGAAAAACTTGGATATGGATTCAGATGCAAATGCTATTACAGCAAATGTAACTATTGGAATAAAAATTGCTAAATCTATATTCATATTTTAAAATTATTGGTTTTTCAAGCGTAAATAACAGTTATTCACTATAAGTTATCAAATACTCACTAACACAACAAAGAAAATAGATTAATGTTGCAATTGCAAATTCATGATATACTATCAATCTTTTTTGTAAAACCAATTCATTTCGTTTACTCCTTGCCTGAATAGCGATTGGTTTATGCTATTGACTTTGCCTTTAATATCATTGACTTTGTATTTTTTCAAGGAAAAAGGATATACTGCAAAGACATTTTCTCCTATTATCAAAGCGTGATTTACATAACTTGCAGAAACTAATGGACGTATATCATTAGACAAATAAAAAATATTTTTTCCGTTACTATAGTAATCAATATTGCCCTCTACATGAAACACTTCTTGAATCAAACTGGGCGCGATATCGATATGACTTGTTCGTATATTGATTTGCTTAGGTGATTTGTCCGGCAAATGCATAATCAGAGGAACACTGGTTTGGTATTTTGTAAAATTACTGCCGTGTCCCCAGTAATTTTCTCCGTTGTCATTAAATTCTTCTCCGTGATCGGAAGTGATAATTACTATTGTATTATGAGCTATCTTATTTGTTCTCAAACTTATAATTATTTCATTAACCATACTGTCTACAAAATTTATTGCATTTTGATATGCATTGATATATGGTTTAGGATTAGTATTACTATTTACCAATCCCATATTTATTCTTCCTGATGGACTAAACTTTTCTCTGTTTTCCGGATATGAGTATGCGTGATGTGTTGAGGTATAGAAAATAAAACCAAAGAAAGGTCTAGTTTTGTTTTTCTCAATAAAATTAATAAACCGGTTATTCATATCTTCATCTTTTTCACAATCTTTGTTGCCTTTAAATTTTTCATGCATATTTATATTATTAAATATCGCTGACGAAAGCTTAAAGCGCGTGAAATTGGAATGTGTAAACACACCAAAAGAATAGTCATTTTCTTTTAAAAGATCAATGAAGACCGGGTTATCAATGATTGTACTATTTGCCTTTACCGCATCCCAATAAGTAGGGTGAATGCCGTAAAACATACCAAATATCCCAGATGTTGTTGAGTTTCCCGTACTAAAATGGTTTTTTGCATAAATGGATTTTTTTGAAAACTTATAGATATTTGGAGAAATAATACTATCCATCATATCAAATCGCCAACTCTCCAATACGATATATATGATATTGGGCAAGCTATCTTTTTCAATCTTTGTTGATATTTGTTTTTTAGGATAATTAATAGAAGAATTCTCCTTTGAAACATTAGCTAATTTGTCCCCAAGACCCAAGTTTTTCCCGATTTTGTTGTGCTTTTTCACAAAGCTACTTGAAGTAATTGGAAAATACAATGGCAATCTGGGACTAATACTCGTGATATCTGTTCTGTCATTGGCAAAGGCATAAATATGTATAATCTGACTGAAAACAAACATAAGAAATGCCGGAATCAAAAGATACAAAAATCTACCGCTCATCTTTTGTGCATACTTTATTATATAATACTCAACAAAGAAAATAAACGCTAAAACCCCAATACCAAGCATCAAAATACCTGTCGTAAAACCAAAGTTTTCAAAGTCTATAAAAAACAATTCAATAAAGAAA
>JALVAD010000617.1 GCA_027011385.1 Saprospiraceae bacterium
TTACTATGAAGGGTATATTCCATATGTTTTTGGTTTCTATTTTATTATTTTCATGTGTCAAAGAAGAAAATATAGAAAAAATTAATTATGAAAAAACTGATTCGGTAGAAGTGCTTAGAAGTAATTTTTCAGGTTTAATTAAAGATGAAAATTCAAATCCAGTTTCCGGTGCTACAATTAAAATCCAAACCATTAAAGGAGAGTTATCAACTATTACCGATAATGATGGAATTTATTATTTTAATAATATTTTAATTGATAAGACAGTATTAATTCAGGTAAAAGTTGATGGATATTTTGATGCATCAAGAAGAATTTCCACAATTGCAAACAGTCATAATTATTGCGTTGTACAACTTAAACGAAAAACTGAAGTAGAGAAAATAGAGGCATCAAATGGTGGTTTAGCTGTTATAGCAGGAGGAAATTCAATAGAAATCCCAAAAGATGCAGTAGTTAGTGAAGATGGAACTAAGTATTTCGGTACTATTCATGTTTTTATGAATAGGATTGATCCATCAGACAATTCGGTATTTGAACAGATGCCGGGAGAACTTTCAGGATATGATAAAAATGGAAACTTAACAGCTCTCGCTTCCTATGGTATGCTTATGATTGCTATGGAGTCTGACGATGGAAAGAAATTACAATTAGCAGAAGGGAAAGAAGCAAAATTACATTTTGAGTTGCCTGAATCATTTGTGGCTAATGCTCCTGAAACCATACCAATGTGGTATTTTGATGAAAATAAAGGTTATTGGATTGAAGAAGGAAGTGCAAAAATGGAGGGCAATGCTTATATTGGAAAAATAAAAAGATTTGGTACATGGAATTGTGATGTAAAAAGTGAAAATACGATTAGTATCTCTGGTGAGATTACCTGTACAAATGGAAATGAACTATTACCTTTTTTAAGTGCTTTTATCTATTCTGACGGAATTCCTTTAGCAGGAAGAAATTTAAATAAAACCGGTAAATTTAAATTCCTAAACTTTTTTGCCAATAAACCTTTTACAATAAAAGTCCTGAATCAGTGCGATGAAGTAGTTTGGGAAAAACAATATGAAGCTTATAATTCTGATACTCAATTGCAAGATATCGTTATTCCTATATGTGGTGAACAAATTATGGTTTCCGGTGACGCTTTTGATTGTGAAGGTAAGCCCGTACAAAAAGGATATGTAAGTATATATTCCGAATCAAGAAGAGTATCATATAAAGCTGATTTAGGTAATGGACATTTTGAAATACCTGCATGGGTTTGTAATCTGAAGTCTTTGAAACTGATAGTGGTTGATACTCGACACGAAAGATCGAGTGAAACTTTTGATATATTTACAAATTCAGGAGATGTTAATTTGGGAAATATTAATGTGTGCAAAGAATTGGAAAATTATTGTATTGTATATCCGTATACAGACACAATTAAAGATACTATTGTACTGTTGGATTTTGTTTTTTATAAAGATAATGGTTTGTATTTTCGTAGATGGTATACTGGACATTCAATGTTTGTTCAGTTAGTCTTTAATGAAGATATTCCTTTGAAGATAGGAAATAATTATGCAACATCATTTTATTTAATTTTTGATGTATTAGATTTATACGGAGTATGTTTTTATAATCAAACAGACATAGATTTGGATGATTTTCTAGTTACTTTAACAGAATTAGGGCTTAATTCCGGTGATATTATCAAAGGAACTTTTAGTGGACAAGTTAAAACAGGATGGCGAAGTAGCGTGACAAAAAATATTACAGGGAAATTTAAAGTTAAATTAGAATAGAGTATTATGCGAAGCAATAATATCTATCAATATTATCAATATATTTATAAGACTCTTTAGAAAAAAATATTTTTTGGATACAAAAAGAATAATTGATGAATGCAAAAAGGGAATTGAGGACGCACAGCGTACTTTGTTTATGAAATTTTCAGGTTATTTATATGGAGTTATAAACAAGTATGTCAATTCAGGATTTTTAGTACAGGATATTTTGCAGGAATCTTTTATTATCATCTTTAATAATCTGGAAAAATTTGAATATAAATCTGATTTTCAATTTTATGCATGGATAAAAAAAATAGCAATAAGGGAAACGATTAAAAATTTGAAAAAAAACAACTTATTTTTTGAACCAATAGAGGACGCAAAATACATAGAAAATACAGAGTTTGTAAGTATAATCTCAAAATTGAATAAGGATGACTTGCTTATGCATTTGAAAAGTCTTCCTGATGGATTTAGGACTATATTTAATATGTATGCGATAGAAGGATATTCACATAGTGAAATTGCAAAAGAATTGGGCATTGCAGAAAGTACATCCAGATCACAATTGACAAGAGCAAGAAGATTATTGCAAAAAAGAATAATCGGTACTGATATCGGACAAATAAAAAAAGAAAAATAAATTTATGAAGTCAAATTTTAAAATTGATGATATTTATAAAGATAAGTTTGAATATTATGAAGCAAATTTTGATAAAGAATATTTGTGGAAAGAGTTAGTATTAAAATTAAAGAAAAAAAGGAAAAGACGCGTAATAATTTTTCTAATACTAATAATGGTTGCTTTAGTATATTCCGGTTATGTTTTTTCACTAAAAGGAGAAGGTAAAGATAATAATATACCGCATTTAAAAAAAATGAGAAAGAAAAACATTGATATTCCTGCTATTAACCGTACTTTGCCTGAAGATAATAAAAAAGAAATTGTTAATAGAAATATAGAAAAATCTAAGTATCCAGATCAGAAAAAATCAAAAAATTATAATACAAATGAACGTGATGATTCTAAATTTGGAACTAAAACAGCATTAGTAAAAAACACAATTTATGATAACATTGATTTTAGTAAAAAGTCATTTGATTTGGTAAAAACGGTCAAAAAGCCATTTCCCAAAATACTTAATATCCAATTATTAGATGTAGGTTTATTTGATTTGAAATCGAAAAATAAATTTTCTCTTTCTACAACTTTGATAAAAAGACAAGATGATTGGTCAAAAAATTGCTTAGTGAAAAAAAACAATAGATTTTATTTGTTGTCATATCTATCTGTTTTATTCCCTAATCAGAATATTACCGGTTTTAACGAAAATAATGAGTATGCAAAATTGTGGGAAAAATATGATTCTGTCCTTTTAGGATATTCAGCAGGGTTAATGATCGGCTATGAATTTGTAAATGGTTTGAATATTGAAAGCGGAGTTGAATATCAACAAGCTTTTGAAAAGCTGATGTTTTATCAAAAAGTAACAGAAACAATTAAAATATATTCAGACAGCGTATATTATTGGCAAGATGAAATCGGAAAGAAACATTTTATTGGAGATACAACAGAAACAAATAGAACTTATGAAAGAAAAGTTCAATCTTTAAAACGTCATACATTATTTAACATCCCCTTATTTGTAGGTTATAATTTTAAATTTAAAAGATTAAAGTTTGGTATCCAAAGCGGAATCTTATTTAATATTAAACATGTTTTTAAGGGAATGGTTGTTACTCCCGAAGGCAATTTTAATTATTTAAATAAAACAAGCCAAAATGATGTATATAAATTAAAAATAGGGTTAAGCTATTTGGTTAATTTTAAAACTGATTTATTTACAAATAAACATGTGAATTGGTATGTTGCTTTAGGATTAAGAATTAACAATAATTCCTGGCTTAAAAATGATACAAGATTAAAACTAACTAATAATTTTTCGGGTTTAAAAATTGGAATAAAGTATTTTTTATAATCCGTTTTGAAGATACAATCAACCGAGCTGAGTAGGGATTTTTACTGTCGTTTAATAGGAAAAATTAATTTCATTTTGATCTCCCTTTACAATTAGTTTTAGATAGTTTTCGATTAGGTCAGATAAACATCTGCCTTTTTTTCACCAGCGGTTACTCACATTTATTCCCTGTCGGGAATACCCATATGACACTTAAAATCTCTGGGATGGATAATATGAATGTTAGAGGGCAAAACCACGAATGTGGTTTAATGTGATTAGCCCCGTATGAAATGCGGGGTAACCAAAGCAGGGAAAAAGAACGCCGATAGGTGTTCAACAATTAATATTATGGAGATAAATGAAATGTAAAAGCAAAAAAGAATACACTTTTCTTATATTTGTAAAAAATAATGGGGATTTCTTTAAAACTCCTTTACAAATATAATTATATGTCAAAAAACAAAACACTTTATTTGGTTGATGGTCATGCTTTGGTTTATCGATCACACTATGCCTTTATCAGAAGACCACTAATCAATAGCAAAGGAATAAATACTTCTGCTATTTCGGGTTTTATACGTGCTATCTGGGAAATTATTCACGATAAAAATCCAGAATATTTGGCGGTGGTTTTCGATCCTTCCGGACCAACATTCAGACACGAAGAATATGAGCCATATAAAGCAAATAGAGATAAACAACCGGAGGATATTCAGGTAGCAGTGCCAATTATTAAAGAACTGCTAAAAGCTTTTAATATACCTGTATTGACAATAGATAAGTACGAAGCGGATGATGTAATAGGTACTTTGGCAAAAAGGGCGGCAAAAGAAGGATTTGTTACGTATATGGTCACTCCTGATAAAGATTATGCTCAATTGGTTGAAGAGAATATTTTTATGTATAAACCGCTTGGTAGAGGAGATGGATATTCAGTTCTGGGAGTTGATGAGGTAAAAGAAAGTTGGGGGATTAGTAGTCCGTTGCAAGTTATAGATTTTTTAGCGATTCAAGGGGATTCTTCTGATAATATTCCCGGAGTAAAAGGTATTGGACCCAAAGGTGCCAAGACCTTACTAAAAAAATATGGAAGCTTGGAAGGAATCTATGAAAATATCGATAAGATAACCGGAAGAACCAAAACCTTACTGGAAGAATCAAAAGACAATGCATTTATGTCTAAATATCTTGCAACAATTAAATTGGATGTTCCTGTTGATTTTTCAACGGAACAGTTCGCAAGAAAGCCTATAAATAAGGAAAAACTATCTGAATTATTCAAGGAGCTTGAATTTAGAACTCTGGCAAGAAGCATTCTTGGTGAAAAGAAAAAACAATTGGTACAAGGGTCACTATTTGGAAATACCCAAAAATCAAAACAAGATCCTTTTGTAACAGAAAAAGAAAAAGCCGGTTACGAAATAGTGAAAAATAGTTTTAAAAATTCCCAAAAAGAATATATACTTGCTCATAGTGAAAAGGAAATTGATGAATTGATTTCCTTGTTGAAAAAGCAGAAAGAGTTTGCATTTGATACAGAGACTTCTGAACTTAACCCCAATATGGCTGATTTGGTTGGAATGTCTTTTGCCTATGAAAAAGATAAAGCCTACTATGTCCCTGTAGATGTCAAATCTGAAGATTTTAAGGATATAATACGTAAATTTAAAGCGGTATTGGAAGATGAAAGTATTGTAAAAATAGGTCAAAACATCAAATATGACAGTCTGGTTATGAAGTGGCACGGTATTGATTTGAAAGGTGATGTTTTTGATACTATGATTGCTCACTATCTCATTGAACCGGACATGCGACATAAACTGGATTATTTATCAGAATCTTATCTAAAGTATAAAATGGAGCCTATCGAAAATCTAATAGGAAGAAAAGGTAAGGGGCAATTGAGTATGAGAGATATTGATGTTGACAAAGTGAAAGATTATGCAGCTGAAGACGCAGATATCACATATCAATTAAAAGATATTTTTGCCAAAGAACTAAATCAAGAAAAACTAGATAAAGTATTTTATAATATCGAAATGCCCTTAGTAGATGTATTGAAGGAAATGGAATACAATGGTATTTTTGTTGATAAGGATTTTTTAAATAATTATGCAGTTATTCTCCAAAAACATATAGATGAAATCGAAACGATAATTTATGATAAAGCTGGTCTTAGATTCAATATTTCATCGCCAAAACAGGTTGGAGAGGTACTTTTCGAAAAACTTAATATTCCATATAGATGGCGAAAAACATCGAGCGGACAGTTTTCAACTAGCGAAGAAAAATTAAGTGAATTGGCTATAAAGCACAAAATAGTTCAAGACATCCTAGATTATAGAAAGTTGAGAAAGCTAAAAAATACTTATGTTGATGCCTTACCAAAATTGATAAATCCAAAAACAGGAAGAATTCACACATCTTTTAATCAGGCAAGAGCAGCGACAGGTAGGTTGAGTTCAGAAAATCCAAATGTCCAAAATATACCTATTCGCGACGAAGCCGGAAGAGAGATAAGGAAGGCTTTTAAAGCTAGAAACGATGATTATTTGCTGTTGGCTGCCGATTATTCACAAATAGAATTGAGGCTAATAGCTGAAATGAGTGGGGAAAAAGCCATGCTTGACGCATTCAATAAAGGATTGGATATACATAAAGCGACAGCTGCAAAAGTATTCAATATACCTATCGAAGAAGTGACTCCTGATCAAAGAAGACAAGCAAAAACTATTAATTTTAGTATAATCTACGGTGCCGGAGCCACAAATCTATCAAGACAATTGGATATCTCGAGAAAGGAGGCATCCAAACTGATAGAAAGTTATTTTAAAGAATATAGTGGGCTTAAAAAATTCTTTGATGATACCGTTCAATTCGCCAGAGAGAACGGGTATGTATTGACCAGACTTGGCAGAAAACGGAAATTAAGAGATATAAATTCAAGAAACGGACTTGCAAGGTCAAATGCGGAGAGAATGGCAATCAATACCCCTGTTCAAGGTACAGCTGCCGATATGATAAAAATCGCAATGATCAATATTCATAAAGAAATGCAAAAAGAAAAAATTAAATCTAAAATGCTATTGCAAGTTCACGATGAATTGATATTTGATATGCATAAAAGCGAAGAAGATAAGCTAAAAAATATTGTGATTGATAAAATGATTAATGCTATACCGGATTTGAATGTTGCCATCAAGGTTGATACGGGTATAGGCGAGAATTGGTTAGAAGCTCATTGATATAAATACATAAAAATGCAATACAAATCTATATTCAATTACCTGGTAATATTATTTATCACGATGCCGGCTATATCATATAGCCAATTAAGCGGTGCAAATAATGGAAATCCACCAAATATCAAATGGAAAGAATTATCAAACGAATCAGCAAGAATCATCTTTCCTGAAGGTCTGGATTCAAAAGCTGCAAGAGTTGCCGATGTGATAGATTATCTAAATAAAAATAACAGGACTTCGATTGGAAAAGCAAAAGGAAGGATAGATATAATTCTTCAAAATCAGTTAACAGAAGCCAATGGTTTTGTTACAGCAGCCCCATTTCGTTCAGAATTTTTTACTACAGCTCCACAAAGGAGTTTTCTCGGAACGCAAGATTGGTTGGATATGCTATCAATTCACGAATACAGGCATGTTATGCAATTGCAGTTTGCCAAGCAGGGAATTACCAAAGCCGGATCAATACTTTTAGGGGAAACAGGCTGGATAGCAATGGCATTTATGGCTATACCCTTTTGGTTTACTGAGGGTGATGCAGTGACTCAAGAGACCCTTTTGTCTGGGGGAGGACGTGGAAGATCGGGTAGCTTTATGGCAGAATACAGGGCAATGCACAAAGCGGGAGTAAAACATCCATATGAAAAAATAAGGAATCAGTCCTATAAAAGCATTTTGCCCGGTAGATATCGTATGGGATATCTATTTTCAATATATGGTAGAAATAAATATGGAGATGATTTTTGGAAAAATGTATCTAGAGATGCAGTAAGATACAAAGGTGTAGTTTGGCCTTTTTCTCAAAGTTTGCGAAAAAGAACCGGTAAAAATGTTCATAAGTTTTATAAAATGATGATGGATTCTATTTATAATCAATGGGACAAGGATAATCAAGTATTAAATTGGAGAAATGAAAATGAGGTTTTGGTCAATAAGCCCATTCCTAAAAACAAAATCTCTTATAATCTCAATCCTAAATTTATGGATGAAAATATTATCGTTTTGCATTCAGGCAGAGATAGGATTCCGGGATTTTATATATTGGATAAACAAGGAAATGAAAAAAAATTGTTTGATTTGGGATATCAAGATTCGTATTTCAATTATAATAAGGGTAAAATGGTTTGGACTCAATCCAAAACCGACATTCGTTGGAAAAACAAAACGTTTTCAGAGCTATATATTTACGATTTTAAGACCAAAACTAAGAAAAAACTTACTTCAAAAACAAAATATTTCTCTCCTGATATTAATTTAGATGGAACTAAAATATTGCTTGTAAATTCTGATGAACTAATGCAATATTCTATTGAAATTTTGGATTCTAAAACAGGAAAAATCATTAAGAGTATTCCAAATCCGGACAATATCTTCCTCTCTTCCCCCAAATGGTTGAGTGATGACGAGATTATTGCTATTGCACAGCACAATCAAAAGAATGCGTTAATGAGAATAGAGATACAAACAGGAAAAATGATTCCGGTGATTGATTATACTCAAAATCTTATTCTCAGACCTGTTGTAAACAATAATTACGTGTTTTTTAGTGGTGATTTTACAGACGTCAGAAATATTTTTGCCGTAGATTTAAGCTCAAAAAAAACTTTTAAGGTAACAAATTCCAGAGTATTGGCTAGTCACCCGGACGTATCAAAAGACGGCAAATATCTCCTATATGCTGAACAACAAATAAGAGGTTATGATATAAAAAAAATAGAATTAAACAAAGAAAACTGGCGTCCGGTTACAATTGAAGAACCTATCGACAGGTACAAGGGTTTAGCTAAACTAATCAATGCAGAAGGGGGAAATATTTTGAATAAAATACCTAAGCATAATTATACGGTTAAAGATTATTCACATATCAAGGATGCGATTAATTTCCATAGCTGGTTTCCCACTATACAAAGTTTGAATAACGATTTTGGATACGGGATTTCCTTTCATTCTACCAATTTATTATCAACTTTGAATTTATCGCTTACTCCGGCGATTAACGTAAATGGTGATAAAAAAATAGGAACGCGTATAACTTGGAACAAATATTTTCCAAAAATACATCTTGGATATGATATTGCTTCAATACAATATGAAAAAGACAAAAAATATACACACTTATTGCAAAACTATTACTTTACCGGTATTGAAATTCCACTCAATTTCTCTAAAGGTGCAACAAATAGAGGTATAAATTTTGGAATAAATGCCGGATTTCAAAAATATAATTCTCTTGAAAAAGGAAATTTTGGGAAACCGGAAGACAATTTTGTATTATCAAGTACTATTAATTTTTTCAATGAAAGAGTGAAAGCCTATAAGCAATTGAATCCAAGGTTTGGCCAAGATCTAAGCATCCGGTTTAAAGGAAAAAATAATGAAATAAGCCTGAATAATAATTATTCCGTTAGCCTGGATGGCAAATTTTATTTTCCGGGTATTTCCAGAACGCACACGCTGGTTTTAAGCGGACATATTCACAATGACAACAGTAAATTTTATTCGATTTATTCCGGCAATTGGATAAGAGGAGTAACTAATTTAGATTATAAAACTAATCGGGTAATGAGGGCAGAATACGGATTTCCGATTATCTATCCTGATATTGCGATAGGCCCAATTGCCTTTATCAAGCGAATAAGAGCAAATATGTTTTTTGATTATGGATTTGAAGATAAGGGGATAAATGAGATATCTTCTTTAGGTGTCGATTTGATATCTGATATGGGAGTTTTTAACTTTGGTAGCGTCTTTACATTGCCTTTGGGCGTCAGACTTAGCTATATCAATAGAGGAGCTAACAAAGAATTTAATATTCAATTATTGCTATTTCAAACTGCATTGTAACAAAATCTATATTTTTACGTCATAATACTATAACAAATTGTCAAAATAATGAAATCTATAATTTATTTTCTTTTGCTGAACAGTTTAATGCTTATTCAATCTTGTGATGATACCTCTTGTCCCCCTGATAAAAAAGTAGGAAGTATAAATATAAGTGACACCAGTTTAATGTTTTTTCCTTATGAAAATAATTTAACTTTAGTATTCAAAGACAATGCAGGAGAAGAAGTAAGTTTTAGATCTAATATGGGTGTAAAAATAGAGGAGCTGAAATTGGCTGTAAAATATACTTGTAGTGAATTAAAATATGATGGTAGAACCTCTTTTGAGTACTTAGAAGGGCAGTATAAATCTGTGTTGTTTTCTACCGTTCCGGAAAAATTTTCTTTTACGATTAGTTTATTTACCGAGGTTTTGGACAGAGAAAAACGATTATTCTATGACAAATTAGTTATAGACCTAAGTTCAACGGGTTATATCGGACGAGGCGAGATAGTAACGGATTACAGGGGAAATGATTCATTTAAGGATAAAGTGATGATTGATTATCCAATGGAAATTATGGATTCTATTGTATTGAACAATAAGGTTTACCGAGATATATACGCTACAGAATTGTTTGACGGAGAACAATTCAATAGACAAGTCTATTTTAGTAAAGTAAAGGGACTGGTTGGATTTAAGTTTGACTCAACAATATATAATCTTGACAGGATAGAGTAGTAAACGACTAAGGTAATTCATGGTATCTTTTGATAATCCTCCAATTTTTTATAAAGAATAAAACCCCTGACTTTATAGTGAAATACAGGGTGATTGTAAGAGCGAGATATAATATGTATTGATAATTATCGGAGAAATACTCTTTAAAATGTTTGCTGGTTATTAGCAAAAGATAAGCGATTCCAAGTGTGACCATTTGCATTGCCGTCTTTATTTTTCCGCTTTTAGCAGCAGCAACAACTATTTTTTTGCTAAGGAAAATAAATCTGTAAATAGTAACCAATATTTCTCTAATAAAGATTGGAATTATCCACCAAATAGATAATACATCCAAATACACAAAAACGGAAAAAGTAATTAAAACCAATGCTTTATCAGCAATTGGATCCAATATTTTACCCAAATTTGTAACTTTATTATACTTTCTAGCATACCAACCATCAAGGAAGTCGGTTAATATTGCTATAAATATAGCTATACCGGCTATAATTCTAACCCACAGGCTACCATTTATTAAAAAAAATGGAGCAACGATTGATATAACAATTCGCAATGAAGTTAAGAAATTAGGTACATTCATGTTACAAATTTAAAATTAAATTTTCATTATAAGTTACAAAAACACAAATATTAACATAGAAAGCCGATAGAATTCATGTTTTCACTATCTAATAAACGTTTATTTTTTTTAATAGTTCAAATTTTTAATTTCTCACTCCTAAAACCTATAAATAATGTAAGATATGCCACAATATTATAAAAAATAATCACCAAATCAATAAGCTGATATTATAAATAATGGTTAAAATCATGATTTTATTTTGGAATTTACCAAAAATTGCATAATTTAACCTCCGTAAATGGAAAATTATCATTATAAACTTGCGGAGAAATTAAAGCTGTATCTTGGGAATCACAAGGATACTGTCAGTAAATTATCTCAAATCCTGCATTTGAGCCATTCGTCCGTTTATAAAAAACTAAGTGGAGATAGTGGCTATTCCATCGATGAATTAGCGATTATTATGAAAGAGTTTGATATTAGTTTTGACGAATTAGTTTTTGAAAAAAGAAAAAAAATAGGGTTTCAATTCCCTTTTAAAAGCAGAAAGATAAATACTTTTCACGATTATATTATTCCTTTGAAGATGTTTATGGCGGTAGCGGCTCCAATACCAGATTTGAAGATACAATACGCAACAAATGAATTACCTTTTTTCTTTTATTTTTTAGATAAAGATCTCACATATTTCAAATTTTTTATCTACGCCGTCACTGTATGGGATATGGATAATTACAAGGATATAAAATTTGATTTGAATGATTTTAGTGAGTGGTATATTATCAAAGACGATATAGATTTTATCATGGATAAGTATTATTCAATCCCAAATGTTGAGCTGTGGAATGAGGGGGTTCTTACCAATACATTAAATCAGATAAAATATTTCCTTTCAGCCGGAGCTTTTAAAGATCCAAATGATGCATTGATGCTTTGTGATAAACTTACAATGATGATAAATCATGTATATAAAATGGCAAAAACCGGAAAAAAAATCAAATTACATCAAAACCCCGATCATATTGACACAAAATTTGAAATGTATCACAATGAAATTTCACATACCAATAATATATTGTTGATAGAGTCAGATACACTAAAACAGATATACTTTGCATATGATAACCCCAATTATATAGTAACTGATAATGATGAATTGATAGATTATACAAGGGATTGGTTTAGAAAAATACGTAAAAGTGCATTGCCTATTTCATTGCACGCTGAAAAAAGCCGAAGAGCTTTCTTTAATATTATCAGAAAACAAATTGAGGTTACTCGAGGAGAAATTGAACATATTATTTCAAAATTTTAATAAAATGACGTTTAGGATTTTTATAATCTTGATACTGTTTATAAATATTTTAAAATCGCAAAATTTTTCTCAAAAGATTTTTCCCAATGATCCAAAACAAGGAGCATATTTTGGTCGTTTTGTAGCACAAAATGACAACTATTTGGTCATTAGTGCGTATAAAGATTTCGGAAAAGCGAGTTCTTCCGGTTCTCTTTTTATATTTCAAAACAAAAATGGACAATATGTTCAAACTCAAAAGATTTTTCCCGAAGATGGAACAGTAGAACAGTTTTTTGGTTATTCAATCGGTATAAATAACGATTGGATAATAACAGGTGCTCACCACGATAGTAGTAAAGGAGCAAGTAGCGGAGCTGCATATATTCTGAAAAATGTAAATACAAATGAGTGGCGTATTAGCCAAAAATTAGTTCCTGATGACCTCTCTGAAGCTGATGAATTTGGTAAAAAAGTTGATTTATACGGACAATTTGCGGTTTCCTCTAGCTATCTTGATGATGATTTTGGAATTAATAGCGGCTCTGTTTATATTTTTAAATTAGATAGTAGCGGATATTGGCATAAATTTTCTAAAATATATGCATCTACACCAGCAAAATATTCACAATTTGGTTTGTCTGTAGATTTATTCAAAGACAAATTGATAGTCGGCGCACCCTTTGAAGGCAATAAAGAATTTGGATCAGCATATATTTTCGAATTTATCAATAACAATTGGGTAGAGACGGCTAAATTAATACCTGAGGGTTTGAATGAATTTGATCAGTTTGGAATAACTGTTAAAGTCAATGATGATTTTGCATTTGTTTCAAGTATAAAAGATGACGATTTAGGTGAAAATAGCGGAACTGTATATGTATTCAAAAAAAGACAAACAGGATGGAAATATTCTCAAAAACTTAAAGCACCGGATGGAGCCGAAGGAGATGGCTTCGGTATAGATATTGAACTTTCGGACTCTATAGCTATCATTGGTTCTTATTTTGATGATGATAAGGGGCAAAATAGCGGCTCTATTTATTTTTTTCAACTAAAAAATGACAAGTGGCGCTTTCAAAAAAAATTAACAGCTGATGATGGAGAAGAAAGCGACGCATTTGGTTCCAGTATTTCTTTGAAAGGAGATAATCTTTTGGTAGGTGCTTATTCAGATAGTGACGAAGGATTTTTAGCCGGTTCAGCTTATGTCTTTTCACTAAAAAAAGCATTGAAAACAAAAGAAATAACTGGAAGAACAAGAGTTTTCCCAAGTGTAATATATAATCTCCTAACTATAGAAAGTGAATACAGTAAGTTTCAAATTAAGCTTTATGATATAAACGGAAACATTTATAAAAATTTATTTTCAAACAAAAGCAATATCATATTTTCGCTAAAAGAGCTGCCAAAAGGTTTGTATTTTATCTCCATAAACTCAAAAAGACATCTTGAGACCTTCAAAATAGTGAAATTTTAAGCAAAGGGCTGGGGAGTGTGGTTGAGCTAGGAGGTTTGTCTCATTGTATAGCAAGATGGTTTAGGAGGTGGTGATAGTAGTTGAGCCAAGAGGTCGGAGACACTTTGGCTCAGGTAAAGATGAGTGAGATAAAGGTTTTTAACATCTGATCGAATAGGAAAGTGAATTCACCAAGAGTTGATCTCGCTACAGCGGGATTAACATCTCAACGATGTACTACGTGATACGAACAAGAGGGATACAACTCCGGTAAGAGTTGATTATATTTTACTATTTATTTGTGTGGCGCACTAATCAACAATAATTTTTTTAGTGCTTGTTGAATTTTCAGTATCAACGGTAATAAAATATATTCCGGAAGGTATTTTTTCCACTATTTTCACATTATTATCACTGTATTTTTCATTGAATAGCTTTTTGCCAATGGTATTTTTAATACTTATATTTTTGATTTTAGCATCCGAATAAATAAAAAAGTCTGAATGAATCGGATTGGGGTAAATGGTGATTTTGGCAGGTTTTGTCAAATTTTTATTTGAACTTACATCACAAATATCGATTGAGCCACCGTAATTGTCACTATCTGCTATTATATAATAAGTACCAGAAGGTAAATTATCAATTTGAAGTTCGGAATTATTGCTAATTTCAATACAATCCAAATCACCACCATCAATATCCATTAAAAATAGTCTTATGTCCGAATCAGAAGCATCAAATTCTATTAAAAGTGAATCCCCGGAATGCTCATATTCCAAATACAATTCATCCCCGTCAAAATCACTATTTGAGCAATCATAAGTGACAAAAGTATTGTCTATATCAAGGTCGAAATGCCCACATTTGAATATAACACTATTCTCATCTACGTAATCTCCACAAGTAAAATGATAATACAAACCATGTTCTTCTTCAAAATAAGCTTCACATTCATTATCATAGTTTTTACCGTTGCAAGCACATACTTCTTCTCCTGACCAAGGGCAAAAATCGCTGATGGTAGGAACAAAGCTTGCGTCGCAATCATCGTCTTCCGGTGGATCAACAGATATATAATCAAGATCCACTTCTTCATCCAGTGAACTTTCGAAAGCAACATCACATATAATGGTTACATCATATTGCCCTTCAAGCAAAGGCATTATACTGATATCTTCAGATTCATAATCATCCGTTTTATCACCATCTTCATCATAACTATAGTCCACGATAATAGTGATTTCCATAAAATCATAATCTATGTCAAAATCTACAGAATACGAATCATCATCAGTAAGATAATTTACATTAAACTCAATTTCCACTTCATCTCCAAGTGCAATATCGTTATTCCAGATTGATGCACCACTAATAATATCCTGCGCTGAGGTATTTAATCCTAATAGCAAAAGTGTAAAAACGGTGATAAGTGTTTTTCTCATTTGTAAATAATTGTTAAAAATAAAATCCTATTCCAATGCTATTTTTATATATCATTTTACCGGATTTAAAATAATAATTTATGGAAGGACTTATCCTAAATACCATATATTCTTTAAATAAATATTCATATTGTCCGGCAATATTTAGTCCTATATCATAAAACCTATCATATCTGGGAATCATTAAAAGTCTATCTTCTTCTGATGTGCTATTATGATAAAATTTTGTATCAAAAACATAATCAATATTTTCTAAATCAAAATAAACCAAGCTGACCCCACCTCCAAAACTAATACTTTTTGATAGTGATATATTCTTATTGTACAAGATATCAAAATCTGAAGTGTACACATAATATTTATTAAAAGTTGATGGATAATATACCAAGAAATTATCAAAATAACCAGATTCCTTGCTATAGGTTTCAAAATCCCTAATGGGGATACTTTTAAGACTATTGTCAGGAACTATTCCGCGACTCTCTCCGAAGATACTTGACATAGAGAGAGATAAAATCATATTGGATTTTGCTTTATAATTGATTTTAGATCCTATGCCAAAACCATGAATATTATCTACTTGATGATATCCATAATATAAATCTCCCGATAATGATAATTTTGATTGAGAATTGCCAATATATATAAAAAACATCAATATAATTATATGAGTTATCTTTTTCATTTTTAAAAAATTTAAAATTTAGATCCTGAAACTAATCCAAGTCCTAAATAGCCCGGAATTAAAGAATCATTGATTAATGTTATAAATAATCCATTGTGTAAATTCAACTCAATACCCAAAAAAGATCTTTCATTGAAATAATATTTATAATTAACACCTACTCCAAAACATAAATCTATATTTCTGTAATGTTCATAATATTCATACAATGGTGCGGATAATTCTTCGTCTTTATCTATAAAATAAAGATTGAGAACATTTCTTACATTACCCGGATCTTTCATTGTTAAATATGTAAGATTTACACCCGCTTGAAATCCCAGCTGATGATGATTAAATAATATATCAGTAGTTAAAGATAATCCTACTTCAAAAATATACAGTTGTTGCCTTAATTCTTTTGGCGTAAGAGGTAAAACTCCTGTATTTCTAAGGTTTTCATAGTCTTTTTCAGAGATGAAAGGATATTTTTCAGTATCATGCCGTGATATTGAAAAAGGATTTTTATGTACTATAGTATCTCCATTATAAACAATAGTGAAATAATTATCAACCCTATCCGATTTGAAATAATTAGAAAGAGATGCATACATTCCAATATTATCGGTAAAACTTCTTATATATTTTAGTTCCATCGT
>JALVAD010000618.1 GCA_027011385.1 Saprospiraceae bacterium
GAATATATTTGTCAATTATCCCAAAAACATAAATGCTTTGAGTATATTTGTGTTTTTGGTTGTCTATTCTTCCAAATTGTATTAGATTTGTGGAGTGGTATTGCAAATTTAACAGAAATTATAATTTGAATATTTTTCGCAGTAGATAGAGTGTTATGATTCAATATATATCAAAAGTAGATGGAAAATTAACTTTTCAGGATGAGTGGGAAGAAGGCGTTTGGATTAATATCTTCCCACCACATGATCAGGAAGAGCTAAAGGAATTGTCTGAAAAATTCAATATTCCACTGGATTTTCTAACTGATTCTTTGGATATAGAAGAAAGAGCAAGGTATGAGTGGGAAGATGATATAAGGTTGATAGTTATCAATATACCGTTTAGAGAGGAAGACAAAGATGAAGATGTTGATCATTCTTTTTATAGAACTATTCCTTTAGGTTTGGTTTTAACTCCTACAAATGTTATTACTATTTCGTCTAAAGAAAACAATGTAATTCAAAAGTTTCTAGACGACAGGGTGCGAAATTTTAATCCTTCACGGATGCCGCATTTTGTGTTGAAGATATTAGAGCAAACAGTATTGTGGTATATAGAATATTTGAAGAGATTAAATTTAAAGAGGAATCACCTTGAAAAAGAATTGTATAATTCAAGTAGAAATAGAGAATTGAAGGAATTGCTTAAAATAGAAAAAAGTTTGGTATATTTTTTAAATTCTTTGAAAGCCGATGAGTTGCTTTTAATGAAAATGAAAAGAATGGATTTTCTTAAAATCAAGGATGACGAATACCTATTGGATTATTTTGAAGATACCATTATAGATTACAGTCAAGCATTAGATATGGCCAATGTCCATACCAATATTTTGGGTGGTATTATGGATACTTATTCTACCATTATATCGAATAATTTCAATATTTTTATTCGAAGATTGACATATATCACTATTATTTTGGAAGTACCAACATTGGTTGCCAGTTTCTATGGAATGAATGTGAAACTTCCATTCGCACATTACGATTATTTGTTTTTTGTTTTACTTATATTATCTTTTTCAATCGGTATAGCATTGGTCATGATTATAACTAAAAAAATAAAATAAGTTAGTTACTTATGAAGATATTAGATGGAAAATTACTTTCAAAAAAAATAAAAGAGGAGATTAAATTAGAAGTCGATGGTTTTTTATCAAATGGATATAGAGCACCTCATTTGGTTGCTGTATTAGTAGGTGAAGACCCTGCAAGTAAGTTTTATGTAAAAAGTAAAATGAAATCTTGTGAACAAGTGGGATTCAGATCAACTAATATGGTAGTGGATAAATCCATAACTCAGCTGGATTTACTGAGTATTATTGGGGATTTGAATAAAGATCAAGGGGTTGATGGGTATATAGTTCAATTACCCTTACCCGAGCATTTGGATGTTGATATTGTACTAGAAGCTATCTCTCCTGACAAAGATGTAGATGGATTTCATCCAGTCAATATGGGTAAATTGATACTTGGATTAGATACTTTTGTCCCGGCTACACCTCTTGGGATTATTGAAATTATAAAAAGGTACAATATACCCACAGAGGGAAAAGATGTCGTTATAGTGGGAAGGAGCAATATTGTAGGAAAACCGATGAGTATATGCCTTTCTCAAAAGGGATATCCCGGAAATTCTACTGTTACTATTGTTCATAGTAGAAGCAAAAATATAGAAGAAAAATTGAAGCAAGCTGATATTATTATTGCAGCGATTGGAAAACCCAATTTTGTCAAAGAGCATATGGTTAAAGAAGGGGCGGTGGTAATAGATGTTGGGATAAATAGGGTTGAAGATAGCTCTAAAAAAAGTGGATATTCATTGGTTGGTGATGTGGATTTTGATAATGTTGCTCCCAAGTGCAGTTATATTACACCCGTGCCTGGTGGAGTAGGGCTGATGACTGTGACCGCCTTGATGATTAATACATTAAAATCGTATAAAAAGAAATATGAATTTGAATAAGAAGTTTAGAAAATATAGTTTTAAAAGTGGTTGGGATAATGATATGATGATAGCTTTTTTGTCACAGCTATCTTTTGATTCTTTTGAAGAGAAAGAAGATGGAGTTATTGGATATCTTCCTGAAGATAAAATAGATGATTCTTTAGAAAAAGCTCTGGAAGAAATTTGTAGTAAGTATAATATGACTTTTGAAATTGAAAGGATAGAGAATAAAAATTGGAATAAAGAATGGGAAAGTAGTTTTGAGCCGGTAGCAATAAAAGATTTTTGTTTGATTAAAGCAGATTTTCACCATGATATAGACACATCCAATTATGAATACACCATAGATATTACTCCGGAAATGACTTTCGGTACGGGACATCATGAAACAACATATTTGATGATTGATTTGATGTCTAAAATCGTAATGGAAAACAAAAAGGTTTTGGACTTTGGTGCCGGTACCGGTATTTTATCGATACTTGCTGAGAAAATGGGGGCTGAAAGTATCTTAGCTATTGACATTGACCCAATTGCTGTTGATAATATTGAAAAAAATGCAAGGCGAAATAGTTGTACTAAAATTACCGCGAAAGAAGGGGATAAAGCAATAGTGGATAAGTTTTATTTTAATATCGTTTTGGCCAATATAAATAGGAATGTTTTAGAAGAAGAAGCCAAAAGACTTAGTTTAGCTCTTAGAAAAGGAGGGTTTCTGGTATTATCAGGTATTTTGGTTGAAGACAAACAAAGAGTAATAAGTCTCTATGAAAATAACAGTATGAAATTGATGAAATCTATAGATAAAGGCAAGTGGAGTGCTCTTAAGTTTGTCGCATATTGATTTTATTTTTTAAAAAGGGTGGTCTATTGCAAACACAAAAGATGGGCTGGACAAGTCAAATCCCCAATATCTGTTTGAGGAATCAGGGTAGGGGTTTCTCAATTTGTACGCAAGGTCAACTCTAAGTAGGACAATAAGGTCTAGCTGGAAACTTATACCCATATCAACGGCTATTTGCTTAGCAAAATCTTTAGTAAATAGACTTCCTGATCTTTCTTTGTCGTATTTCAATGTCCAAATATTTCCAGCATCAACAAATAAAGCTGATTTTATCAAATAAGATACTTTGAACCTGTATTCAAGATTTGTTTCTAGTCTCATATCTCCTTTTTGATAAGGAAGCTCATTAATTGTACCCGGTATATGTTGATAGCTTCCCGGGCCTAATTCCCTTATAGCCCAAGCCCTCATACTATTAGGACCTCCTACGTCAAATTGCTTGGTGTAGGGAAGAATATCGCTATCTCCAAAAGGAACTCCAATTCCCATAAATATTCGACCTACTAATGATGAAGTTGAGCCCAATTTATATTGAGGGACAAAATCTAAACTTGTCTTGAAAAATTTTGAATAATTAATTTCATCATTAAATCTCCAAATTTCATTTTTGCTAAAAATACGATTGTAAAATTTGTTTGCTAAGTATATTTCAGTTCCTGATGTTTCGAATGTAAAAGATACTTTGTAGTTAAATAATTTTCTTTTTCTATTAGAAGAGTAATTTAATGCGAAGTTTTTCAGAAATAATCCCGTTATAAATACTTTATTCATACTTTTCTTTTGGAATTCTCCAAAAAGATTATCACCCAGTATTTCAGGAGCGTGATATTTGATACCTACTTGATTTGAAAGTATCGTAAGATTATCTTTAGGGCTAAAATTATATCCGTAAGAAAAATTAAAAGTAGAAAATAAATAGTAACCGGGAGTAAGAAGATATCTATATGAAATAGAGGATTTTGTAGAAGAATAGTTTTTTAAATCAGAGTATTTTTTCCCCTTAAATGCACTATAGTATAAATACAAAGGAGATATCTCTATAGTTTTAGGAGAAATAGGATTAAGATAATCAATTCGCCCTAATATATTGTATTGATTATTTTCTGTTGTATCCAAGTCAATTCTGACATCTCCTGAACCGGAAAACAACAGATTATCTCCTCTAGATGATAATTTACGATTTAGCAACACTCCACCACCTTCGAATTCAACAAATTTTTCTTTTTTGCTCAATGTAGCATAATTCATTACGATATTCCCTTCTCTGTAATTTCTTTTTTCATGAGTATTCAGATAAATGTAATAATTAATTTTATTTCCTGATAATGTGTCCATCAAATTTTGAATTGAAACAAATCTATATATTCTAAAATCTGTTAATTTATTGTATATTTTTCTGTTTTCACTTTTATTGTATAATTCTCCCGGTTGCAGAGTAATAATATCACTTAAAATTGAAGGCTTTACCAAATAATTATCAAGTTCTTTATAAAAAGAAATGTTTTTTATGATAGTAGAATCAAGTTTAGATGTCTTTTGTGACGGATAGTAATCTGTATAGACATTAATACTACCTATGGTAAATATTTCATGATGAGACTTTTCCGCCGGATTGTGAATCAATATTTTTAAATCTACTTTATAATCGGAAGAATCCCCTAACAATTCAATGAAATTTTGATTGAAGAGTGCGTAGCCTCTATTTTGTAACGCATTAGTAATCCTTAATTTTTCAAGATTATAATCTTGTGAATTTACCGGTTTGCCTACATTTAGATGAGAATCATTTTTTAGGCTATCAATAATTTTGCAAAGTAATGTATCCTCGCATTCGTATTTTACGCTTCGTATATGATATCTTTTACCCGGATATATCACGTAATCAACATCGGTCAAATACTTAGTTTGGTATGTTTTGAATTTAACTTTTGCATTGTAAAAACCTTTGTTGTTTTTTAGATATTCTTCAAATTTTTTTGTAGTATTGACTGCCTTTAGGGAATCATAGATAGAAGGAGCTTCTGCAATATATTTCCTTAGCCAATTGTTAAAAGTACCTGTTTTATTCTTAGTAACATAATAAAACCATTGGTTTGGAACCCAAAAAACGGACTTATTTGGTTTCTGGTAAAATAAAGTAGAAAGTTCTTGGTTTAAAAAAATCTTGTCTTCAATTTTTTCGTGTGATTCAAATATAATTTTATTTTTGCGTAAAAAAGTTTGGTCTTTTTGTAAAAAACTAGTCGCTTGGCAAGATGATAATAAAATAACAACTGTCAGGTACAATGCAGTTTTTAAATTATATTTAATTTGATTTGCCATTTGTCTTTATAATAA
>JALVAD010000619.1 GCA_027011385.1 Saprospiraceae bacterium
GTATATACTAGAACGGAAATATTTTTATAATCTTGTAATAGCAATGCTGCCATAATTATACCATAGATTGGCTCCATATTGAAAGCTACACTTACATCAAAAGCATTGATGTGCTTCATCGATTTCAGATATAAATAATAGGATAAAACCGTACAGAGCAAAACAAACATCGACATATATGCCCAATCATATCCTTTGATAACTTCAAATTGGAAAATATTAGATACGCCCGAAAACAAAATGAAAATAATACTGATAACGACAAATACAGTAAACATCTGTATAAATGTTAGTTTAAATTCTTGCCCTACTATCAACCATTTTTTATTTAGTATAGAAAATATAACACCCAAAATGGTACCTATCAAGCCAAGCCAAAGCCCTTTTTGCTGGATTGAATCAGAATTGTAAAATATCAATAAAAACCCGGGAATAATCAATATACCGAGTATAATATCCACTTTTCTCCATCGATATCCCTTAATAATAACAGGTTCGAGTATTGCAGTAATCAATGAAGAGCTCGATAATGCAATTAATGCCATTGTAGGATTTGAGACTTTAATGGAGCCATAGAAAAACAACCAATGTATTGCTAAAAATGCTCCAATCAGCATTTGTTGTAAAATTATTTTTGGCGATAATATTTTGAAAAAAGTCTTGAGATTGATAATTATCGCTAAAGATAATGTGGTCAATATACCTCTCCACCAAACTATAGATATAAAGTTAACTTTAATCAAATCCCCGAGTATGGCAGTAAATCCAAAAAGAAAAACTGCTATATGCAAGTAAAGAAATGCTTTTTTCTTCTCAGCCATTTGATTAATTGTATAATACTAAAGGAAGTCTTCCAGCATATATTCAGCATCTTCATTACCGAGTTCTGCCGATAGTTTCAAATCGTGAATATAGCCGCTTTTACCCGAGCTTTTCTTTGCCATACCTAGGTAAAAATATTTGTCTTTGTTTAGAGTTTTAGATTTTCCTTCCGGCATAGACATTGATTGCTCAAATAAATCAAGTGCACCGGCAAAATCGTATTGGTTGTATTTCACGATTCCGTATTTGAAAAGGTCTTCTTTTCTCCAGTAAAAGTTTGAATTGTCTTTATCAAATTTGCGATTAATCAAAAGCTTTAATTCGAATTCTGCTTTGTCCCATTCCTCTTGTATTATATGAACGTCTGCCTTAGCTCTTCTACTTTGCCAATGGAGAGCTTGGAGAGCAACTGAAGTTTTTAAAGCCAGAACCAAATGCTCAAGAGCAGATTCCATATCGTCTTCTCGCATCAAAATTTTAGCCAAACCTAGATGAGCTTCTGAAACAGTATTATCCAAATTAAGACATTTCTCAAAATCTTCCTTAGCTTCAATGAAATTCTTAAGCATTAGGTTTACAACTGCTCTTCGCTCATAAGCAATAGCATTTCTTTCACATTTTTCTATTGATTTGCTCAATTCATCATGAGCCTCTTTCTCTTTTCCTTCTTTGGCTAAGTATTCCTTACCTCTCTTAAAACTCATAACTGCGGACCTGTCTCCACTAGGTTCAATCTCTCTAAAGTCCAATACTTTTCCTTCTTCAACTTTCCACATCAAAACTCTGCCGGAAACGGCAAACTGAGCACAATTTTCAAAAAGATTTGTAGTATTTTTCCATGCTTTATCCGTATGATTGCCGACATATCTCGGTATATCTACCATAAATCTTTCATCATTTAAAAATTCCAGTTCTTTGAAAACTATATCATTCTTATAATAGACAAGGTTTTTATTCTGAATAACTTTTACTAGTTTATCATAGCTGTTGCGATTTAAAAAATTAAATTTACCTTGTATTATTATTTTATAGAACATTAAAAAAGCTAATTTTGATGAAAAAAAGTTGTCTTTCAATTTACCGGATAAATAGTAGTAAATATTGTGCCAAACCCACTAAATCGCAAACATTTTATTCTTTTTTAGAATAATAATTACAAGAGACAAATATTCAGTCCCTATTAAGGCACAAAACCAAATAAAATACGCAAAAAAACAGGAAAACTTACCCTGAATAATGAAGACGATTGTGCAAATCTAACACAATGAAATTAAAAAATCACAAATAATAATATGGTATTTTAATAAATAGGTGAAAAAAATCTATTTTTGCACTCAAATTATATAAAAAAAGAATATGATCAAAGAATTATTGACAGGAAATAGAATCGGTGAAACTGTAAAAGTGAATGGTTGGGCACGAACTTTTAGGAATAATCAGTTTATTGCATTAAATGATGGCTCTACTATCAACA
Organism: Saprospiraceae bacterium; assembly: GCA_027011385.1. GTDB lineage: Bacteria > Bacteroidota > Bacteroidia > Chitinophagales > Saprospiraceae > JADJGA01. Next base: position 2,297 of record JALVAD010000619.1, read on the forward strand.
ATATACAGTTGGTTATTGATTTCAACGAATATGATGACAAAACACTTAAAAGGATAAACCCGGGAACGGCTATAAGTGCAACCGGTGAACTTGTAGAATCTCTTGGAAAAGGACAAAAAGTTGAAATTAAAGTGAATAAATTGGTGATTTTAGGTGATTCCGACCCTGAAAAATATCCACTTCAACCCAAAAAGCATTCTTTGGAATTCTTGAGGGAAATAGCACATTTGAGATTTAGAACCAATACTTTCGGAGCGATTTTTAGAGTCAGAAATTCTTTGTCATTTGCAATTCACAAGTTTTTTAATGATAGAGGATTTGTGTATATGCATACACCTATTATTACAGCTTCTGATGCCGAAGGAGCAGGAGAGATGTTTAAAGTAACAACATTAAATCTCAATGATGTACCTAAGACAGAAGACGGACAGGTGGATTACAAACAGGACTTTTTTGAAAAAGCTACTAATTTAACTGTTTCAGGGCAATTGGAAGCTGAGTTGGGAGCTATGGCATTTTCAAAGGTTTATACTTTTGGACCAACTTTTAGAGCAGAAAATTCTAATACTTCAAGGCATTTGGCTGAATTTTGGATGATTGAACCCGAAATTGCTTTTGCAGATATCGTTGATGATATGAATTTGGCAGAAGAATTGTTGAAATACACAATCAAATACACTTTGGAGCATAATATGGAAGACCTTGAGTTTTTGGAACAAAGGCTATTACAAGAGGAAAAACAAAAACCACAGAACCAAAGATCTGAAATGGCATTGATTGAGAAATTGAATTTTATTCTTGATAATGATTTTGAAAGATTAACATATACAGAAGCTATTGAGGTATTGATGAGATCTAAGCAAAATAAAAAAAAGAAATTCAAATATGTAATTGAGGGCTGGGGCGCAGATTTGCAATCCGAACACGAAAGATATTTGGTTGAAAAGCACTTTAAAAAACCTGTTATCCTAACAGATTACCCCAAAGATATCAAGGCATTCTATATGAAAATGAATGAAGATGGGAAAACGGTTAGAGCTATGGATATCTTATTTCCGGGAATAGGTGAAATAGTTGGAGGATCACAAAGAGAAGAAAAATTGGATATCCTTTTGGACAGGATGAATGAAATGGATGTTCCCGCTGACGAAATGCAATGGTACTTGGATACCAGGAGATTCGGTTCGGCAGAACACGCAGGATTTGGTCTCGGATTTGAGCGATTGGTACTATTTGTAACCGGAATGAGCAATATCAGAGACGTCATACCTTTCCCACGTTACCCGGGAAGTGCAAAATTTTAATAAGTTTCATAAAAAATTATATTATTGAATGAAGTATTTTGATAGTTACAGGCATAAGGGATTGAGAAAAAAATTGGTGGAGATTGTAAAATCAAAAGGGATAAGTGACGAAAAAATACTTCAGGCGATACTTAAGATCCCAAGGCATTATTTCTTAGACGATGCTTTCTCTGAATGGGCATACAAGGATGTAGCATTTCCAATAGATGCCGACCAAACCATATCACAACCCTATACCGTAGCCTTTCAAACACAATTATTGGACGTAAAACCAAAAGAAAAGATTTTGGAAATAGGTACCGGCTCAGGTTATCAAGCAGCAGTTTTGGTAGAACTGGGAGCAAAGGTTTATACCATTGAAAGGCAGAAAAAACTGTTTGAAAAAACCAATAAATTTCTAAATGAAATCGGATATAATACCATCAGGACTTTCTTTGGTGATGGATATTTGGGATTACCGCGATTTGCACCTTTTGACAAAATAATAATTACTGCCGGAGCTTCCGAAATCCCCAAAGAATTATTGAAACAGCTCAAAGTTGGCGGTATAATGGTAATTCCATACGGAAATGGAGATGTGAAAGATATGATAAAACTGGTGAAAATTGATGAGAAAAATATCAGAAGAGAAAAACACGGTAAATTTAGATTTGTCCCCTTTAAAACAGGTGTAGAAGACAAATAAAAACATTTCGTATATTAATAAACTCCGGTATATGGACTTAGTTAGACCTACAGTAGCAATCATCAATCTCGATAACCTAATGCACAATTACCGAACAATCAAACAGCATATTGATGAAACAAAACTGCTTTGTGTGATTAAAGCAGATGCTTACGGGCACGGCATTATAGAATATGCAAAAGTATTGTCTAAACTTGGGGTAGATTATTTTGGTGTTGCAATAGTCGAAGAGGGGATTGAGCTTCGCAAAGCAGGAATATGGGAGCCCATATTGATTTTGGGCGATGTAATGGTTGAACAAATCGATCTGTTTTTTCAATACAATCTCCAATTTACTATCGCTTCAGATATACAATTGCTACGCATAGACAAAAGAGCCGGTGAATTGGGAATGACCGCTAGAGCACATTTGAATATCGATACGGGAATGGGTAGAATTGGAGTAAACCATTCAAGAGTTCATAAGTATATCGATGCAGTTAAAAAATGTAAAAACACTATTATAGAAGGCGTTTATTCGCATTTTGCACGATCAACAGATAGTGAAGAATATACAAAACTTCAATTTGAAAGATTCCAAACTGCTGTAAATAAAATTAAGAATGCCGGATTGAATGTAGGTCTGAGACATATTTCAAATTCGGCAGCAGCTTTAAGCTTTCCCGAAATGAAATTGGATATGGTAAGAGTTGGTATAATGCTTCACGGTGCATTCCCGTCAGAAGATAAAACCCACAGACTTCCTCTAAAACCTGTGATGACATTGAAAACAAAAGTTGTATATTTCAAAACAATGAATCCGGGAGAATTTGTCAGCTACGGTTCGACTTGGGAGCCAAAGGAAAAAGGAATTAGAGTAATAACGTTACCTGTAGGGTATGCGGATGGATACGGCAGAAGAATGGAGGGAAATACTTTTGTGCTGATACGTGGCAACAGATATCCTGTAATTGGGAAAGTATGTATGGATCAATGTATGGTATCACTTGGTACAAACGGAGAAGCATATCCCGGTGATGAAGTAGTATTGATGGGAAAACAGGGAGACCAAGAAATAACAGCAGAAGAATTATCAAAGCAAATGGGTACTGTCGAATATGAACTTTTTATAAAAATAACTAAAAGAGTTCCCCGTGTCTACACTGATGGAAATGTAAAAAAAATAAATTATTGAGCTTGAAAAAAAACTGGATAGCACATATTTTTCTTTTTGGAGCAGCATTGATATATGGAGCCAATTATTCCATTGCTAAGATTGTACTGGACGGTGAATATATTTCTCCAATGGGCTTGGTCTTTTTTAGAGTTTTAACAGCAGCATTTATATTCTTCCTGTTTCATAGCTTATATATAAAGGAAAAAGTAGCAAAAGAGGATTATTTAAAACTATTGATGGTTTCACTATTTGGTGTAGTCATAAATCAAAGTCTATTTATAATCGGATTAAAACATACCGTTCCTATTAATGCAGCATTGCTTTTGACTATTGTCCCAATTCTGGTATTTGTTTTTTCATCTATTTTGTTAAAAGAAAGGGTGAGTAATAGAAAAATACTAGGCATAAGTTTGGGATTCTTCGGTGTTTTGATAATTATATTAAACAAGGGTAAAATCATATTGAGTTATGAAACTCTGAAGGGAGACTTTTTGGTATTTCTCAATTCCGTTTCATATGCATTGTATTTGGTAAAAGTAAAGCCATTGTTAAGCAAATACAATCCTATCACCGTTACCAAATGGATATTTCTGTTTGGATTGATTTTTATCATTCCATTAGGATTTACTGGGGCAATAAGTGCAAATTGGGCTGAATTTACACCAAAAGTTTTCACTGCATTCTTATATGTATTGCTTTTCACAACGGTATTAGCTTATTTATTTAATATTATTGCACTCAAAAAAGTTAATCCTTCAGTTGTGGGTGTTTATGTATATCTTCAACCGATTTTGGCTACTCTTGTAGCTTTGTTAATCGGTAAAGACAGCTTAAATTGGATAAAGATTATTGCAGGAATTCTGATTTTTACCGGAGTATATTTGGTTAGTGAAACTAAGAAAGTCTAAACTCAAATTTCTATCAATCAATAAAAAAAAGAATTGTTATGAAATATTTAAATTTTATTCTTGGATTTTTGTTATTATCCTTGGGGTGTATTTCCAATAAACAATACTCTAAACCCGGTAAATCACCATTGAAAATAGTGGTTATCGGTTCATCAACTGCATACGGAACCGGTCCAAAGACAATTGATTCTGCTTGGGTAAATGTATTGAGGAAGTATGAAAAAAATGTAAATGTCAAAAACGAAGTTATCAATATTGCGAAAGGAGGCTATACTACTTACCACCTATTGCCAAATGACTTTCATACATTATCCGAAAGACCGAAACCGGATACACTTAGAAATATCACAAAAGCACTCTCTTTTAATCCCGATATTGTTATTATAAATCTACCAAGTAATGATGCTGCTTATGGCTATAGTGTAGAAGAGCAAATGACAAATTTCTCTATCATGTCTGATAAATGTATAGATAGGAAAATAAAAGTATTGATTTGTAGTGCTCAACCACGAAATTTTAACCGAGATAAAATTGTAAAACAAATAAAATTGAATGCAGAATTGTATAAAAAGTACAAATCCTATATAGTAGATTTTTGGTCTGAACTTTCTAATCAGGATGGAACTATTAATCCAAAATACAGCTCAGGAGACGGAGTGCATCTTAATGGTAAAGGACATAAAATTCTTGTTGAAAGAATTGTGAAAAAGCTACATTCCTTGGGTTTGTAAAACACCGTTTGCTACACCATCTTTAATCATATGCTGTATTTGCTTGGGTATATTTATTGCCCCGATAAATTTTGTTTCCTTAAATTCAGTTCCAAAAAAATTAGCATCTTTAAGGTCAGCTCCGCTAAAATCCGCTTCCTGACAATGAGCTCCTTGAAAGTTAACATTGTGCAACCTTGAATGTATAAAAGTCGCTTTTTTCAAACTTGACCCTGTAAAATCAGAATAACTCAAATCCATAGTATCCATCTTTACATTATCCATTACTGCCCTTATCAATCTAACATGAATGGCAGTACTCCCTGTAAAATCAGAATCCGTAAACTCTGTATCTTTCATCAAAGCATTAGAAAAATTACTATTTCTTAACTGTGCAGAATGAGCCTCCATCCCAAACATATTTGCACCTTGGAAATTGCAATTATTGAATGATCCTCCAGTACCATAAACGTGAAACATTTTGGATTGAGAGAAATCACAACTATCCATATTGGAAAAAAAGAAACTAGTCCATCTGATATCAGAAACCCTAAAATCACTTCCACTATAATCACCCTCGCTACAATCAGAACTTCTAAAACTCGCTCCCCTAAAATCTGAATTTCTTGACACAACTCCTTTCCAATATCGATCATCTAAAGTATCAAACCTAAAATCATCCCCATCCTGAGGCACAGCATCTATTCCCACTAAAGTTTTCATACCATTATCAGACTTTGCAATTTTCACAACATCATCATCGCTTAAAAAATTAGCTAGTTTCACCAAGTTAGTAGTATCAGATTCCCTTGGAAATAATTTTTCTACAGCCGCCTTCTCCCTACCACAACCAATCACAATAGCAACAATGATAAACAGAATTCCTATCTTAAAAATATTCATAAAATTATCATTTTACTTTAATCAATATTCGCACCCATCGCAATCCTCTTCGCAACCATCGCACCCTCGCCCCGTCTCAACTAAATCACATCATTCTTCCTAAAATATCTACCTCCCAAAAATGCAAACAGCCATCCTAAAAACAAAGGATAAGCTATTGATAATATCAAAAATGCATTTCTACCTAAAACATCTAGTACATAATATGAAGCTGGTCCCATTACTGTCAACTTTTGGTCGAATAAAATAAGAGAGCCTGTCCTAAATATTTGTAAAGGATTAATCATTCCTCCCCATATAACTACATCCGGATTCATACGCATTTTTAGCATCATACCCATCAATAATAAATCAAGAAACGCTACTAAAATCAACCAAATAATAAATGCAGTACCAATTGCAACTTCCTGTGATTTGGCTCTTGCTGATATAAACATTCCAAGACCTAGAAAATTAAAAATCAATGCTGCTAATAATGCACTATAAAAGAAGAATAAATCCCAAGGTATCTCCAAATTTTTCAGACCTCCCCAGACAATCGCTACTATAAGAGCAAATAGCACGGGTATATAAATAACTAAAAATTTACTTACAAATTTACTCCAATAATAGGCAGAAAAAGATATTGGCAATGAAAGCATATACTCCATCACATTTGACTCTCTATCTCCCACTACAGATCTTACAGTTGTAATAAGTACATATATTGGTAATATTGCCATACTCACCTGCATAAATGTGACCATAAGTCTACTTAAACCAACGAAACCTATTATTTGAGATTCTGTCACTCCTGACAAAAACATAATCGCCACGAACGCACCAAATAGAAAACTGTATGCCCAAAACCACTTTGAACGCAAATTTTGCATCAAATCCAATTCCGTCATATATAAAAACCCTTTACCCATATTTTATTTTTTTCCTTGTTTTTTAAGCTTTATAGCTTTTAATTGTATCAAAATCTTGATTTCATCAGGCACATGCATTTGCTCTTTATCTTCAGGATCAAATCTTTTTGACAAATAATTTATTCCCCATCTGGTTCTATCAATATCAAAATAACCGGTATTTACAGTAATAGTATCTCCTTCCCAATCTATCTCACTGTTATAATTGATAGGAAGAGTTTTATCCTTTAGAGTTAAATTACCTGCAACATTATATTTGTTATCTCTTACTTTGATCAATTTTTCAATAGCAAAATCAGCAGTTGGGTAATGTGGCACGTCAAAAAACTCATGGGACTTAATTACATTAGCCAAAGTTAATCTCAAAAGTTCTTGATCAATATCTTCGTCATAAAGACTTTTCAAATCAATCTTAAAATCTCCACCAATCACTATATTGTTTTTTACAAAAATAGCCCCTGTGTCAATATTAATACAACCATAATGCGAGCCACAAATCCAAGAAACACTACTAACATTTGTATCAACAACAAAGGTAGATTCCTTTTGATTTTTTTGCCCCTCTACAACAAATACATTTAAAATTAAAAAGAAAATAAAAACCCCAATTTTTTTTACCATATAATTCTATTTATTTTCCTCCACATTTTCCTTTTCCACATTTTCCCGGAGCACACTTCATTCCTCCTTCTTCTTTCTTCATTTTTTTAAACTCATCCCTCTTGGTTTTGCCTGCTTTAATTCTTTCTACCGTTGTTTTATAATCAAAGTATCCTTCCTTCTTTTCTTTTAATGCTCCATATCCATATCCCATAGGAGTTCTATCCCCATATCTGTAATATGATTTGTATATATCAAGCCACTCACCGGTATCTGCATCTGCAATCCAAACGACAGGTTTCCCATCAACAATAAACTTTTCCCAATTTGGATCATCCAAATATTCAACAAAACAACCTATATCATCAAACCAAATGACTTTTCCCCTTGGATTAATAGCTTGAACTGCATAGTTTTTTTCTGCAATTCCCATCAAACAAGTAACGCATACATCCCGATCATAATTTGGTTTTCGAGGAGTAGTGTCCACTTTATTATTACAGGAAACAACAAAAACAATAGCGATTAAAAACAAAATATTTTTCATAATTTATATATTAATGTCAATTTTTTTATCAATCAGTACCTCTCCTAAATCCATTTCTACTACTCTAGTTGCAAGATTTTCCAATTCTTTGACCCTATGACTACTAATTATCATTAAGGCTTTTTTATCGTACTCTTCCAAATATTTAAAAAACACTTTTCTTGCTGCCGGATCTAAATTAGCAGAAGGTTCATCCATCAACAGAATCTCAGGTTTTCTTCCCAATGCTAGAGCAACCAAGAGCTTTTGCTTCATACCTCCCGACAATTTCAAAAAAGGTTTATTCAAATTAGACTGCACATCTAAGCCCATATCTTCACCTATTTTAACAAATTCTTCCTCATTCGTTTTAGACAATTTTGAGAAGAAATCAATCATTTCACCAACTGTCATTTTAATGGGAGGGGGCGTTTGAGGGATAAATCCTATATGTTGCATCAAAGTCTCATGATCCAATCTTGGGTTATAACCCATTACTTTTAATTCACCATCAAAAATATATTGACCTAGAATACAACGAATCAAAGTAGTCTTTCCAGCACCATTTTGACCAATTAAAGCTATCCTATCTCCTTCATTAAAATCAATATTCAATCCTTTAAGAACATTAATTTTATTAAATGTTTTCACCAAATTTTTAGCTGAAATCAACGACCTTTTATTTTTATCTTTTTCTTCCATTTATTCATTTTATTTTTAACAGTCTCTATTTATTTTAACCGCTAAAACTACATCTATCTCCAATTTATTTTATAAAAGACCACAGTTTATTATCTGTTTTGTCTTCTATATGACCAAAAAACAACAACTTGATTTAAGTCAATTTCTCCAATCCTTTAATAGTATAATTCAAAGCATCCCCTGCACAAATATCTACACAAAGTCCACATCTAGTACAGTCAGAACCGGTATAATGTACCTCTTTAGTCGCAGCACCTTTTTTTACAAACCATAATTCGTGCGGAACTAAACATACATCTTGGCAATCTGTACAATATCCACACTTATCAAGGTCAAATTTAATAGAGACAGGAGAAACTTTACCTATCATACCGTACGTTGCACCTACCGGACACACATATCTACACCAAAATCTCTTACTATAAACAATTTCAAAAATCATTATTACAAATATCCATATCAATATTAGCCCGGGGCCATAAATAAGCGCTCTTGAGGTAATACCCACAAAATTCAAATCTTCAAAAACCAATTGTTGGGTTGCTATTGCTAAAATTAAAAAGCCCACCCAAAACACATATCTCAATGATTGATTATAAGTATGCTCCTTTATTTTTTTCTTTTTAACCAAATAATCATGAAGCTTTTCAAGATTTTCTGCTATAAAATGATATGGACATAGCCATGAACAAAAAGTACGCCCTCCCACAAGGGAGTAAAAAAGGACTATAGTACCAAGACCAATCCAAAAATTCATGGTTAAATTAGGAAAGTGACCTTGAATCAATGAGATACTGATTGTTTGCAAAGCATTATACGGATCCATCAAATAAAATCCCATAAGTCTTGAGCCGCTTAACGAGCCTTCCAGCATTGATAAATCAAGAGCAAAAGACAAAATAAATAAACCGTTAATTCCTAATAACACAGCCCATCTTTTATTTCGCCACTTGTGCTTATTCTCATGTTGATTATGCCAATCCTTGTATTTTATCCCCAATTTACTATGAGGCATTTCCTCTTTTGATTTTGCAGGTAATGGAGGAAGATTTCTTGCGTTTTCAAATAAATTAAACATATCTTTTAGGCTTTAATAGGTTCAACAATAATACTTGGTTCTTCCGTTGGACAAACCATAACACATACTCCACATCCTGTACAGCCATCCAAAACTTTTGGTTTTTTAGTTCCATCAGTTTGTACTTCCATCACAATGGCTTTTTCTCCGATAGGACACTCTTTTACACAAATATCACAAATATCACTACTGTATTTTTTATCAACAACCGGAGTGGCTTTACGGTCTGTTGTATATGGAGAACGATTCACACCATCAAATCCGGCATCTCTTACTGTTCCGGAAAATCCTTTTCCTTGATATGCTAAGCAAGTAGAAGTATTGAGTTTAGCCACACCCATTTTAACATGCTCTTTCATTGCAATAATCTGAACCTTGAAAGGATTGTAGTTTTTATCCATTTGTTTTCCTGCCATCTCTTTATCATATTTCTCAATTGCCTTCTCTCCTTCACGCTTAAATTGTTGAAAATCCAGAACAGCTGTAGGACAAGTTTCAACGCATTGAAGTGAATCACATGAAAAATCACAAGCCTGACTTCTTACTTCAATATAAGGAGTACCATAATCCAAACCTGCATCTATATCAGCAAGTTTTATTGCTTGAATCGGACAAATCTGTACGCAGAGTCCACATTTTATACATTCAGAGACAAAAGTTTCCTCATCAATTGCTCCCGGCGGTCTTAAAGTATTAGTATCCGGAATATTGTTTTTCTTATTGGCTTTCAAATAGTTTGAAGCAGCTCCCACTATCGCAAGAGAACCTATTGCAATAGCTCCGGTTTTGAAAAATTGCCTTCTACCAATATCAGTTTTATTTTTTGACATAATCTTAAGTTATGGTTAATCATATTAACAATAGTCACAAGCCAAATATAATAATTTATTAACTACCAATTACAAAAAATTTATTTAAATTTATAATTGAACATTAAACTCTATACTTTTAACCACGCTGTACGCTTTATCCCCTTGACTAAACCCATAACTCTATTCATCATTACTCGCTTTTCTTTTTTTCATTTCTTCTCTCCAGTTATATATCGGTTTAGTATCCCGCAAAACCAATTTCGGTTTAGAAAAAGGGGCAAGTTTTTCTAAAAAATCAAGGACAGAAAGTATTGGTGCACCATAGAAAAATTTTAAATTCTCATCAAAATTCCATATATGTTCAGTATATGAAAGCAAAACATAAGGATTATCACCAATATTATCACCATCCCTATCAAATCCCTCGTAATCATCCCAATAATTGTATTCCCAGGTATTCAGATTTGCTGTACCAACTTCTGAAAACACTTGAAGTAGATTGTTATGAAAATAATTAAATCTGATTAAATTTCCTTCCTGTTTATTGTGAAATTTCATTCCGATATTACAGAATGCTATTTCATTGTCTTGTATCGTATTTGTCTCTGTTAGAACGTATGGAGAAACATCAAAATGAATTCCTTCAGCGGAATAGATAAATTTATTGTTCAAGATTTGATTAGAAGAGGTTTCTTTCATACCTAGACACATTCCGCTTGGCCCTTTACAATTTGCTATAGTATTTCCAGTCATTATCGTCTTTTGGCTATACATTAAGAATACTCCAACAGAATTCCCCGTAAAATAACTATTCTGGATTCTATTATTATGTGAATACATAAAATGAACTCCGTATCTATTGCCAACAGACTTATTAAACTGAAATAGATTCTCAGCTGAATACCACACTACCATATCTCTGGCATTATGCCAGTAATTGTATTGGACAATATTATTTTTGGAATACCAAAATCTTATCGCATCTCCTTTCAATGCTGTCTCTCTTTTCATAAATGATGATATTTCGCAGTGTATAATCTTATTACTAAAAGACTGCATTACATCAATTCCAAAAAGACATTCTCTAATTCTACAATTCTCAATAATATTGTTTTGGGCACTATCCGCAATAGATATCCCTGCATCAACATGGTCGTGAAGTCCTCCTGAATTTTGAATAATCATATTTTTGATATAAACACTATTAGCCCTAATCTTGATTACGCTTCCTTGTCCATTTCCATCTACAATTGCGTGGTTTTGCCCATCAATAACAATGCTACTCATCCTTATAGTGACTTCCCCCTTGTAAACAGCAGCCTCAAGCTTAATAGTATCACCAGGAAAAGCTTTATCTATCAATTTTTGTAAATTCAATGTGTCTTTTATTGACGGCTCTACCATCTTAGAAACCAATCCGGATTCTTCCGTCTGGCCAAATAGCAAAAAAGGAGAAAATAATAATAATAGTTTTAAAATATTCATTTCACATATTCATTAATAAAGGACTCAAAGGTATTAAATAAAACAATAAAAGAAAACTATTTGTTTGTTCCCAATCTTATTTTTCACTTATTTAGAATACAAAAAAGATTGTGACAGAAAAGACTATCACAATCTAATATAATTTCTATTTAATGCCTGAACTAAAACAAACAATTTTACTAAAATCCTTATGCAGCTTTTAGCTCTTTTTTCTTCAATAAAACAGAGAAAATTACTACAAGTAATGTCAATACAGCTAATCCAAATCCATATGCCGGATAAGATTCTGTTGTAAATTGTGCCACTTTACCTTCGCCAAAAACTGTTGGCATAAACTCCTTTATCCCTTCAAATGCTCCTCCTCCATGCAATCCTAAATGGTGTCCGTACCAATACAAAAAGTAGATATATAATGCCAAAAAATACACAGGTATAAGCCCACCGACATAAGCTGCCCAAGCATTTAGCTTTCTTGGAGTCGCTATAAAGTATATCATAAGAAGAATCATCAGCGCGAAGAAATATATAGAATTTCTCAATATCTGATCAAGAAGCTTAATTGGAGCAGGGATTTCATTTGAAGGAATAGATTCACCGGCATATACCGGATATGGAACATGTTTTCCAATCTCGTCTTTATCATTAGTCCCCTGAACTATAGGGTACATACCTATAAAGTGATTGATTTTATTCATTTCCAATAAGCAGTCTGAACCGACATTCATCGCCAATTCCTCTCTTTCTCTCACACCCTCACATCCATTGTATACTCCATCATATTTGAATATGATTCTAATTCCTTCCGGATACATAGCTTTGGGATATTGGCGACTTTGAAGCGCAACCCACCATATTGGACTAAGGAAAGTAACAATAATTAACACTATTGCAAGACCCGCAAAAAGTTGATACTTTTTCATAATTTTTTATTTTATAAAATGACTAATTCTTAACAATACAAACTCAATAACTTATCTTATCTATTAGGCTGTTAATAACATTAACTAAACCAATTAATTATCAGATTATTATTAATTAATGCAAAGTTAGGTAATGTTTAACCAAAACAGGTAATTTTATACCAAATAATTTTTAGAATGAACTAAAAATAACCTAGAACCCACCTTAATCCTCCCTTACAAGGGAGGAAACTGCATCCCGCGAAAGCTCCTCTTCTTATCCTTGAAGACTAGTCACTTCACCCTTCCCTTTTGAGGGAAGGGTAGGGGATGGGGGCTAATACTCATTTACCACCGGTTTCACCGATGGCTATTCACATTTATCCCGCTAGCGGGATATTTATTTTCCCTTTAAAATATCAATAAAAAGACAATATTGCTATTTCCTTATAAAATGCATGGTTTATGTTATAGGGCAAAATCACGAGACCTGTCCCTTTGGTATCTTTCCCCTTGGGAGTGATTTAATATGAATAACATCAAAATAAATGATAATAAATATAAATGGGGGCATTTGATAAGCTATTTTCACATTGCTGGCACATCAAATTAAGAATTAACCCATAATTCATTTCATTTTATCAAAACTCCAGCCTTAGTCTTAAGCATCAGGTAGGAAGCCGGTTTAATACCAAAAAACCGGAATAGGCATTAAATTTTAATTTACAATAAAATACGAATTATATATCATTATCCGTTATATTCATATCTTTGATTAAAGCCAAACATTAAAATATGAACATCTTCAAAATTTTCTCTGCAATCTTTTTTTTAGCTCTCATTTCGCCAGGTTGTAAAAATGATGATCCTCCCTGTGATTATTCAAATTCTGAATTTCAAACATTGTATCAGTCTTTGATCTCTTCAGGATATACGGATGCTACATCTTATGATACGGAAATACACGAGTACACATTTACTTTGTCTGAAAATAAAGAAGTATGCGAAATCGGTTATCAAAGTCAACCCGGTATAAAATCAACTCCATATATAATCGAGATTTCAGATGACCAGGCAAATTCGTTAATTTATTCGGATTCTCATGTTTTTTCTTCAAATGAAACATCCTATGTAGAACCTACTTCTCCAATATTTTTACAAGCAGGAATCTCATATACCATAAGACGAATTCAAACACATTGGGATGGTAATATTGGTAATGTTATCGGACGATTGGCAAGAAAAGACTCCATGAATTTTCCATATACAAACGGGATTGTAACGATAACAGGTGCCAATTTCTATCAAAATGGTGGACCTTTGGTTGACATGGGAATACCTTATATCGATCTTATTTTTAAATAATAAGAAAACATGGGGAAAATTAAACTAAATACACTTAAAACAAAATTGCACTATAGGTTTTATTTTGCTTTGTTATTTTCTTTTCTGTGTATAATTTCTTCTGAAAAAATTGCAAGTCAAATTATTGTTAACCCAAATGACACTATCTTTTTTCAGGAATTGTTTGAAGACACGGATTTTGCTT